>JBBKWS010000129.1:0-7072 GCA_037969075.1 Bdellovibrionales bacterium
CAGGTTGCATTCCGTGAGACAATCACAAAAGCTTGTGAATTCAATTACACTCACAAAAAGCAAACCGGTGGTTCTGGACAATTTGCAAAAATCGTTGGAACGATGGAACCTCTTCCTGAGGGCAGCGAAGACGTTTACATTTTCGAAAATGGTGTTGTTGGTGGTAAAATTCCTCGTGAATATATCCCTGCAGTTGAAAAAGGCTTTAAGGAGCAGCTTGAAAAAGGTGCGCTTGTTGGTTTCCCTTGCGTTGGCGTAAAAGTAACCCTTACGGACGGCGCTTACCATGATGTGGATTCATCAGAAATGGCTTTTAGAATTGCTGCCATGGCTGCGACTCGTGAGTTTTATAAAGATGCGGGGCCTGTAGCGCTAGAACCAATCATGAAAGTCGAAGTATCTGTACCAGAAGAGTTCCAAGGCGGAGCGATGGGTCTACTGAACCAACGCCGTGGCGTTATTCAAGGTTCAGGCGCACAAGAAGCCTACGCTGTCATTGAAGCACTAGTGCCATTGACTGAAATGTTTGGTTTCTCAACAGATCTAAGATCTGCTACGCAAGGTAAGGGTGAGTTCACTATGGAATTCGCAAGATACTCTCGCGTACCAAATAACGTTCAAGAAGAACTAGTTAAAAAGTTCGAAGAGAAGCGTGCTGCTGAACAAAAGTAAGTAGTGCACTAAAAATCTAAAACAATAAAAAAGGAGCTGAGAGGCTCCTTTTTTATGCTTAACTTACTAAAGTAATTTAGAATGCTGGAAAATGTATATCCGATTTACTGATATTGCTTAGTTCGCTAGAAACAGAATTCTTGTAAGACTCTTTTCTACTTGTTTTAGCAACTTGCATCTGAGCATCTGTCTCAGATATTAATTGTTGGTATGTATGCCTAGAGTTTATCATTGTGCTAGCAAAAGAAGCCCCTAACGGCATCGATAAAATTCTCTCACCCCTAAGGTTTGCCTCATGCGAACCAGTGTAAGAGCGAATGAACTCTTTAAAATTATCTGACCTATCTACTATGTTTAGCCTTTGCTCCGCAGACAGACTATGCCAAGCTTTTGAATCAAGGATGAATTTTTCTACTTCTTGGTGCTTACTTAATTCTTTGTATGAGCCAAGTGAATTCAATTTATCTAAAAAATTTTGATATTCTATAAATGAGTCTTTTAATAGACCAGACAACTCAAGACTATTTCTAAAAGCTTCGTATATTCTTGCTTCAATAGCCTCAGTTATTTTAGAATTAACACCTTGTAAAATAAAGAAGTATTCATCCCCACCCTGCATACGAAAAGCAATATCACCCTTATTTTTTCTACCAACTCGAAGATTATCAGAAATAATTTTTAAAATAGTTGAAATGTATTTATCCCCTAGAGCATGCCCTCCAGGTAAATAATTTACTAAATTTAATACATCTATATCTAAGAACATCATGGCGCTGTTGTTAGTATCTCGAACAGATTTTATTAACCCATTAAGTATCTCCGTTACAACCGGACTATCAGCTCTGATAAAGCCAGTATGAATATCAACTGGCACCGTTCTCCTAGGAACCCACCTACCAACAATATATTGGTCAACATCCAATCGAATTACTTTTAAAGATTCCATCTGAAAAATTTGCGTGTACTGCAAAAGATCTACTTTCGTACTAACTCCAAGATCCTCTAAAACCTCTAGTTTTAAAACACGGCTTACTGCATTTGAATTAATGAAATCAATAGGGCTTTCTGTATAAAAGCGGAGTTGTGTTGAAGAATTTAATTGCAAATAAGGCTGCTTATCCGCCACCCCATTTGAATTTGCATCAGAATTTACCAAGTGATTAAAGGTTTTGTTATATAGTTCAGGCGATGAGAAAAGCTTCTCACAGGCCAGTACTGGCCTATATTTATCCTGAGAGGCCACTGATGACCCCATAAAAACATGCCATATTATAAAAAACGTACTATTTAGCATATGTCCTTAGGCTTGGTAATTATGTTGAATTATAGTCTAAAACTGTCATTTTTACGACTTACTATGACCTAAGTTATAATTTTTTCTAGACTGTCTAAATGATTGATAGCTCTTACCAATATAGTGATGCTTTTGATGCTCAAACTCACTATAATATACCTATGCAGGCCCTGATTCTCTACACCCTACTATCTGTGATAGTTTCATTTATTTGTTCAATCCTTGAAGCCGTGATGTTGTCTATTACCGCCAGTGAAATTGGAGTTTTAAAGAAAAATGGCAATAAAACCGCAGTCCTTTTAGAGACGCTAAAAGAAAACATAAATCGCCCACTAGCGTCCATTTTAGCGGTAAATACCGCCTCAAACATGTTGGGGGCTGCGGCTGTAAGTTGGCAAGTAACAAAACTTTTTGGAAGTGAGGCCCTAGGAATTGCTTCAGGAGTGTTAACCCTTTTAATATTATTGTTTTCTGAAATTTTACCAAAAACCATTGGCGAAAGATTTCGAATCTATATTGCGCCATTCGCAGCACCTGTCATTCGTGTCCTTATGGTTGTGAGCTACCCTGTAGTTATACTATCAGAAAGAATTGCCAGCCTCGTACCAATGCCAAAAGAAGACAAAGGAAAAGCAAAGGCAGAACTTATCGTATCCGCTGAAATTCATGAAACCTCAGGATCACTACATCAAAAAGAAAGTTTGGTAATCCGAAATTTATTAAACTTAGACAAGATGACTGTTGCCGATGTTATGACCCCAAGATCAAATGTTTACGGTTACCAAAAAGATCGCCAGGTTCAAGACATCTTACAAAACGATAAGAATATAAGACATTCCAGAATGCCAATCTTTGGGGAAGATCTTGATGATATTCTTGGTGTTGTACATCGCTATCGTTTAATTGAGGCACAATGGCGAGGCGAAGAAAATATGTTAATCAGCGAACTCAGTTCCCCGGTGTACTTTGTATCGCAAAGTATTTCTGTAGCGAACGCACTAGATCAGTTTATAAAAACTAAGCAGCATCTATTTGTTGTTATCGATAGCTATGGATCTACAGCAGGCATTATTTCTTTAGAAGATGCTATTGAAACATTACTAGGGCAAGAAATCACCGACGAATATGATGAAGAAGATGACTACGGAAATAGGATTAAGATTTTATCAAAAGAAAACAAATCGTTCGTTTTGATAAAAAACAGAAAAATACTCGGAGAAAACATATAATTTTTTCTTAAAATAGAGGGGTTACTTTTCTGCAACCAAATAGGCAATCCATGCATCAGCATCATCACCCTTTTTAGTTGGCTTGAAAATCCCACTGCCTTCGCCCTTTTTATCGTCTTGCTCCCAATAGACTGTGACTTTAGAGAATCCTGATTCAATGAATATATCTTTTAACTCAGGAAGGCTCCACATGCGCCAGTCATACGTAAAAACTTTTTCTCTTTTCTTTTCACCTTTACGTTTAAAATGAATGTAGAACATCGCTTCATTAGTAACTGGATTAAATGAATCTTGATCCCAAAAATAGGAAAAATCTTTTCCTACTATTTCTTCTTCATTGGGTTCCATACAGTGCGCACCACCAAAACAGTCTATTATAAAAATGCCATTAGGATTTAGTGCTCTGTGAGCATTTGTAAAATATTGCTTTAAATCATTTCTTTCTTTAAACAAAAAGTAGGAGAAATTTGGAGCCACGGCTACATCCGCGCTGGGTAAATTTTTATCCATAACACTCATTGTGTGAGTATATAGTCTCGCTAAATCTTTTTCTTTTAATTTAACCTCATGGTTTTGAACTCCGTACTCAATCGGCTCTGGGTCTAAATCCACTCCGTGGGCAATATGGTTCTCACTTTGCTTTACCCACTCACAGCAGATCAGATGAGTACCACAAAAATCTTCCCTTAATACCAATGGCTTTTTACCTCGGATACTCTCGTATGTCTTAGAGAAAAATTTTACGTCCGTTTTAGGCGATTGCACCGACTCTTCATAGTAAAAATATTTATTAAATTCCTTAATCACTTTCGCCTTTTTATTTAACGTTTTCTTTTTCTTACGAGTCATGATGAGCCCTTCTACGGAACTTCAGCTAGAAGTTCTTTAGTTTGGATTAAAATGTTATCAAATTGTGGAACTGAGTTTTTTTCTAAATCTTGGTGTAAACCAATGCCCGGCACATTTTTCCCGGCAATGACAACCGGCCTTGCATATAAATCGTAGAACAATTCAGACGTTACTCTATAAGCTAAATGTTCTGCAAAGTTCGTTACGTCTGTGTCTTCGTTTACAAATACTACGCGCTTTGTCTTAAGCACTGAGGCTTTTATACATTGCCAATCATATGGATAAATAGATCTTAAATCGATAACTTCAACCGAGTGACCATCATCTTTTAATGTATCAGCCACACGATTACATATAGGAAGCATGCGACCATAACTGATTAAAGTTACATCTGCACCCTCTCTTGTAATCTTAGCTTTGCCAATTTCGATAAAATGCTCTTTTACTTTTGGCCATTTTGCTTTCCACTTAGATCTATCACCTATAGGAGCATCAATCATTGCTTTCAACTCTTGTTCGCTTTCTGGCTCTCCTGGAATTAAGTCCTCACCTTTCACTCTCAAAAGAGCTTTAGGCGGCAAAAATAAAACAGGATTTGGGTCACGAATAGCCGACAGCAATAGACCGTAAGCATCCAAAGGATTGGAAGGCATTACTACTTTCCAACCACTTAATCTAGATGCCCATGCATCAAACGAATGAGAGTGATAAATCGACCCTTGAATACCAGAGCCAACAGGCGACATTACAACTAATGGCAACGGAAACTGTCCGTTAGTACACCACAAAGTGTTACCTGCAATTTTTAATAAATCGATAGTATTAAAAATATAATCAACAAATTGAATTTCGGCGACACAACGTTCACCTGCCATGGCAATACCCATGGCCATACCAATAATTCCGCGCTCATCAAGAGGAGAGTTCCAGGCCGTTTCTACCCCTTGGGTAGCAGTAAATACGCCGCCAAGAGGTGCACCCACATCTTCTCCGAACACATCTTTTAAATCTAAATTATTTTCTGCATAATGAAGGGCCAATCTAATTGCTTGCGCCATATTTGCCATTAGAATTTCCTCCAATCTGCATTTTCACTATCCACAAAAACATGATCCCAGATACTGTCGGCAGCAGGGCCCGCTTCTTTTCGAACTTCAGTGGCAATATCTTGGCTTTCTTTTAGTAGACTTTCCCATAGAGCGGCTGCTTTTTTTTCTGAAAGCAAACTTGCCTGAATTAATCTTTGCTCAAAAAGTTTTACTGGATCGTCTTCTTCTTTTACATAGTTTGCACCACTTGCAGAAGAGTGACCATACAAACGTGATACCGCAAATTCTGCCAATAATGGTTTTCCAGTTTTTCGAATGTAATCCATACATTCTTTTTGTTTTAAATAAGATTCGACCGGGTCATTTCCGTTGATCACTTCTGTCTTCATCCCAAAAGCTTTACCACGATCGGCGATTCTTTCTTCCCCGTGTTGGCCATTAAATGAAGTTGATATACCCCAACGGTTATTAGTCACTACGATAAACATAGGGAGCTCATAACCTTTTCTTGATGCCCAAATTAAACAAGAGGCAAAGTCCCCTTCAGCAGTTCCGGCGTCTCCTCCGGTAACAATAGTAATACCTTTAGATTTATGTCTTCTTTGTACCCAAGCAGTGCCTAAGGCAATTACATATTGTACTTCGATGGGCGAAGTAACAGGAGCGACATTCCACTCGGGATAAGCGTAGTGACTAGAAAAATTACGTCCACCAGTAGACTTATCTGTGACTCGATTCATGATTAACCTGATGCTATCGATCATGGGCATTCCCATGGCAACTAAGGTAGGTGTGCAGCGGTAATGCAGATGCAACCAATCATGCTTATACCCTTGGCCTTTATCAGCAAGCATCCCAAGTGGCACACCAAAGCCCTCTTCACCCGCTCCGCCAATCCAAAAATAAGCGTCACCCATCTTGTATAGCCTAATACAACGCTCTTCAAGAACACGGGACTTCACCATGTTCTCGTACATTAATAATAGAGTCTCTTTCGGAATTTTGTTTAAATCTTTATCTGTTTTCATGAATGGGGCTATACTAATAGTTTTTGTTAGAAAGATGCAAGACTTTAGCTTTTACATGGACATTTTCATCGTGGTTCGGTAAGTCTCATAGCATATGGGACCTATCAAAATTTTCTCAGGACAATCGAACTTAGATTTTGCTCAAAAAGTAGCAAAAGATGCGAATGTTGATTTAGGCCACGTCTTATTAAAACGTTTTGCCGACGGCGAAGTACAGGTAGAAATTCAAGAAAATGTCAGAGGAGCTGACGTTTTCTTTATTCAGCCAACCTGCCCTCCTACTAACGAACATTACATGGAATTATTCATCATGCTTGATGCTCTAAAAAGAGCTTCTGCCGCTAGAATTACTGCAGTCACTCCGTATTATGGATACTCTAGACAAGATCGTAAGGTGGCTCCAAGGTCTCCGATTTCTGCAAAATTAATGGCTGATTTACTAACCACCGCTGGAGCCAACAGAATGTTGGCAGTTGATTTACACGCAGGACAGATTGCAGGCTTTTTTAACATTCCTGTGGACCATATCTTTGCTGTTCCGACCCTAGCTCGAAGTTGGAGAGAATCCTATGGATTTGGGGCCGAATTTGTAGCAGTTAGCCCTGATGCCGGTGGTGTGGAGCGAACAAGGGCCTTTGCAAAGAGAATAGAGTGTCCTATAGCAATCATAGATAAGAGACGCACCGGGCCAAATGAGGCCAAAGCTTTTCACCTAATTGGTGACGTAAAAGACAAAGTCGCCATCATTGTTGATGATATGATAGATACTGCTGGAACTCTTACAGAAGCAGTTGACAGTTTGGTACGAAATGGTGCAAAAAAGGTCTTTGCTATAGCGACTCACCCTTTACTTTCGGGCCCGGCGATTTCTCGGCTACAAAATAGCCAGATCGAAAAAATCTTGGTTACGGATACCGTACCCTTGCACCAGGCAGCAAAAGATTGCGGTAA
>JBBKWS010000130.1:0-10151 GCA_037969075.1 Bdellovibrionales bacterium
GAATTAGATACATAAGGAATCACACCTAGTGCCTCAAGCTCACTTTGAATGATATAACTAAGCGCTACTCTTAAGCCTGTATACCCCTCAACAATGCGAGTGAAGGGACGTTGGTCCCAAAAACGTTTCTTCGCGGCAGATCCCTTATGCACCCGCTGAACATAGCGAGCAATGAGTGCACTAATTGTTCTTATAAAATTTGTAATTTCAATTTTAGTTTTACCTTTAATAAATAAATGTATATGAGTCCCGGCGTTCTTTTGAGAGAGAAGAGTAACTCTAAATTTTTTACTCTGTAGTCGCAAAACCTTTCGTATTATATAGGCATTACCTTTTTGTAGCAGACTAAGTTTACCTAATGCACGATTGGATTTAAAGACGATATGCATAGGTCTACTACAAGATAACGGACGCGCAACTTTTGCGTGAGAGCTCTTTAAAAGAGCTCCTCCAAAAAAAGTTGATCGATATTTCGTATCCGTTAAATTTTTCTTCATTTAAAAATCGTAGCACGCAAATACCTGACCACAAGTCCTAACGCAACTCGGTAGCGATATTATTTAAAAATAATAATAATTGTGGATAACACTGTTTTGCTATGTGGATAAGTTACTAAAATAGCTACGTTTGGAATAATTGAAAGTAGTAAGCTTACTTACAAAGGTTTTGAGCAAGATCGATAGCTAGTTTTGCGTGCGTTGGTACAACTGAGTTCTCGGGCGCGGTGCCTAAGAAATTAATCATTATGCTGCCCTTTAGACTATCGCAACTGATGCTTTCATCTTTTTTTCTATCAAGAAATACAATAAATATATTTTTAAAAGAATACTCATAATTATTAAGCTCTTCGTATATAGAGCTTTCGACAGACAAACTATCTTTTATTAATTGAAGTTCACTTTCTAAGTTTAAGCTTTTTGATTTTACCAGCAGATCTTCAAGCTCTAAGGAGCGCCTATATAGGCTATCCATGATTTTATAACGCTCAGCAATTTCTTTATATAAGAAAATTTTAAGAGACGTTAAAGTTTTGTATTTCTCCTGCTTATCTTTTTGTGATTTGATCTGATCAACAGTTGTTTCAAAATAACTACGAATATCGCCAGTTGTGGAAATTAATGGGCCCTGTGCACTCCCTAACAATGGAGCAACTATGAATGACAAAATCAATAGTATTTTGTAGCGCATTGTAAGGCCTCCCCATCATTTGCAATTTTTGATATATCACTTTGTGTTTTATCGATAGCCTTCATATAAGGGAAGACTTCTAGAGCAACGCTCTTAAACTCTTCAAACGTAAGATCATTTGGATTTTTTTGTACTCGTCGTCCCTTGGAATCTTTGAAATCAGCGAATTTTTTTAAAGCCGCTGCGGTTAATAATGCAGAGGATGCACCACCTGGGCCACGTGGACCATACATGGCAAGTGCATAGTATTCTTTGATGCGGTTATAATCTTTATTTGAACTAGTAATACCTACTTTGTTTAGAGGCCCATCGGCTGAGTACTCCCTAAGTCCCTTAACCCCATCCTTATAATATAAATAAAGCCCTAGGCCATTAATAATACTACGGTGTATACCCTCTCCTAAAGAGATAAATTGGCAAACATCGCTGCCACTAGGTTTAAATAAACGCTGCTGGTATTCAGGGTAATTGGCGATCTTTTCAGCTCGTTTTTCTTTCGGTGTTTTATCAATGTCATGTTCTTTGTCATAATCAAAAATATCTTTATATCTTTCGCAAAGCTGCCTGTTAGGACTATTGGCCATCAAATTAGCTAAAAATTTTCGTCCTGTTGTTCTTGCGCCATTGTCCTCAAGTCCTAGCATTTCATTTTGTGATATACGGATTGTCTGCCCTAGGCCGTGTCCGCCATTGTAAGAGTAGAATGGCCTAAATCCAGATTCGTTGGCAATTTTTATAAATGTCATTTGGGCATCAATAGTATTATATGGACCGGTCATGCAATCGATGGCGCTATTTAAACTCCAGCCAATGTAGTCTGATAATTTTTTATCAATACAAAGAGGGCCTTTTTCCATTACTTTTTTGGGGCTATTTGTATTTTCGCATAAAACTTGTGTATTGTGCAGATTTTTTGAGGCAAGCGTCTTATCGATACATTCTTGATCTATGTTTTTACTAGACTGTTGAAAAGGCGCTTTAATCGCCGCTTTATCACACTTTCCGCTGCAAGTGCTTGCCTCTGTATTAAAGACGGGGCTTTCTTTCATCCACTGTGCCACAAATTTTAGTCCTTTTAATTCTTCAGGCAGGGTAGTTGTAATTCTTTTTAAATTCTCAAGTTGCTTATTTTTAAGCGAAGAAATTTTCTCATAAAGTGATTTTACATTCCCTTCTGTGTGTTGATTATTGCTCTTAAATTGTAATACTGACTCGGCATAATCTCTAGATAGCTTATTCCTAGCAGCTTTGTCTGCCTCAGTAACTAGCTCTGTGTTTTTGGTTTTTTTAGCGACAGCCAAGGCCTCTATCTCTGCTACTTTTTGTTCTTGAGAAATCTTAATAGTCGCAATTTTTTTTGCATATACTTCTTTAGCAGCATCGATCTTGGCGCTACTTGCTTTTGCGGCCGCAAGAAATTGCCTATCGTATTCAGAGCGTGCATCTTTAGATAAAGTCTGCAGCTTACTATACTCAGCATCTAACTCCGAGGCAACGACGGGTGTTTGCTTATCTCTTATAGCCTTGGGCATAGCCGGGATTTTTGCAATGGCAGACTCTAGGGTTTTTTTGCGTTGAGCTTGTTCAGTATAAAACTCACCCTCTAATAATTTAAGCTCTTTTTTCAACTCTGGGCTGAAGGCATCTAAACGTCTGGTGCGAAGAATATCAAGTTGATCTATTCTCCACAAATTATAATTGGTGGAAAGTGTATTAACAAGCGCAGCTTGCTCGGTGAGTCTCTCAGATACAGCAGTATCAATGGATTTAGTTTTACTTTTTACTAATGCCGCATAATCTTTTTCGTGTTTTGCAATCTTGGCTTTGTATGCTGAGTATGTAGCGGCTTGTGCCAAGTCGTTACTAGAGATTACATTATTGATATAAGTTTTATGTCTAAGATCTTCAGCGGCAATTTCTTTATCTGTTTTTTCGTTTAATGTAGTAGTGGCATCTGTTTTTTGCTGGTCAATCAAAGCGCTTTTGTCTTTTTTAGCAGCCTCTATTCGAGTTAACCAATCACTATATCTCTGCGTGTTTCTATCAGATAGACTCTGCAATGTTGTAGCTTGATAAGATTTAGCCTTTGTAAAGTTCTGTTCTGCGGCTTGAAGATCATTTTGCGCCTTGGCTATTTGTTGATCCAGCTTAGTGTTTTCATTTTTCAGATCATCAATTTCTTTTGGGATATTTCTGACACGATCTATCTTATTTTCTAAGTCTTTAATATAAAAATCGTTTTTAGGGTCACCCTGACCAATACACACCGGTTCGGCGGCATGAGCTATGCTCATACAAAATGTTGTGATAGTGATGTATAGTAAAATGAAAGATCTTGGCATCAGTAACTATTCGGATTTTGCGAGTAATTTTTAAAGTATAGAGAGGGTATTAACTAAAAACTAGACATGGGTTTTTATGTTAAATAGAGGGGGCGTGATGTATCACATCCCCCAAAAGGAAGCGGGTACCTTACATTGATACCGCTATCTTAGGGCGCTTATTGCTACCACTACCAGATTGAGAGGAAGCCTTCTTCTTAGCACCCCCAGAATCCTTTTTCAAGGCAACTGCAAGAACCTCATCAATGTGCTTTACCGGAATAAAATTTAACTTTTTCTTAAAGCCGTCAGGAATATCAGCAAGATCTTTTACATTTGCAAAAGGTATGATTACATCCTTAACGCCGTATCTAAGTGCTGCCAGCGCCTTTTCTTTAAGACCACCGATTGGTAATACACGACCAGTTAGAGTAAATTCACCAGTCATTGCAACATCTGCTCTTACAGGCATATCTGTAATTAAACTAATAATTGATGTTGCCATTGTTATACCAGCAGATGGACCATCTTTAGGAATAGCTCCCGCTGGAATATGAACATGAATTTCGTAATTTCTAAACCAATCCTCACTAATATTTAATGCTTTAGCATTGGCTCTGGCATAAGACATTGCGGCGTGAGCAGATTCTTTCATAACATCACCTAGTTGGCCTGTTAATACTAATCCGCCCTTACCCTTCATCTTAACTGCTTCAATAAACAGTACTTCGCCCCCGACAGCTGTCCAAGCAAGACCGTTTACGATACCGATTAAATCTTCGTGCATTTCTTCGTCACGCATAAACTTAACAGGACCAAGTAATTTCTCAACAACATCAGTAGTGACGGTAACTTTGTCTTTGTTGCCCATCACTAGTTCTTTGGCAACTTTTCTACATACTCCACCAACTTCACGCTCTAAGTTACGAAGTCCAGACTCTCTGGTGTAACCGGTGATTACAGTACGAATGCCGTCGTCAGTGAATTCGATATTGTCTTTAGTAATACCATTCGATTCCATTTGGCGATCAATAATATGTTTTTTAACTATATTTAATTTATCTTCTTCTGTGTACCCAGAAAGTTGAATGATCTCCATTCGATCTTTTAGTGCTTGTGGGATATTTTCGATAACGTTAGCTGTTGCGATAAACATGGCGTTACTTAAATCAAAATCCACGTTTAAATAGTTATCTCTAAAACTATTGTTCTGCTCAGGATCTAAAACTTCAAGCATAGCTGCACTTGGATCACCTCTAAAATCAGAACCTAACTTGTCAATTTCATCTAGTACAATCACAGGGTTGTTTGTTTTGACAGCCTTAAGTGCTTGAATCACTTTTCCTGGCATCGCACCAACATAAGTACGTCTGTGACCGCGAATTTCAGCTTCATCTTTAACACCACCTAATGAAATTCTGTGGTAGGCCCTACCCATGGCACGAGCAATACTCTTTCCTAAAGAAGTTTTTCCAACTCCTGGAGGGCCAGCGAAACATAAGATAGGTCCGCGTAAATCATTAGCTTTTAATTGTCTAACAGCTAAAAATTCAAGGATACGGTCTTTAATTTTATTTAATTCAAAGTGATCTTCGTCCAAAATTTTCTTGGCGTGTACTAAATCTAAGTTATCAATAGTACCAGTGCTCCAAGGAAGATCTGCCATCCAATCTAAATAAGTACGGATCATGGATGCTTCAGAAGCATCTGGATGCATTCTTTCTAATCTTTGCAGTTGTTTCATAGCTTCTACTTCTACGTCGGGTGTCATTTTTGCGCTAAGTAGTCGTTCTCTTAATTCCTCAAATTCATCAGTTTTTGCTTCACCTTCACCAAGCTCATTTTTAATAGCGCGAAGTTGCTCGCGTAAAAAATATTCTCGCTGTGATTTTGTCATTTCATCTTTGGCAGTATTTCGAATGCGACTTTGCATTTGCATGACTTCAAGTTCGCCAACAAGGTATTCGTTAACTAATAATAGTCTTTCTTTTGCGTCGGTCATTTCAAGAATAGTCTGGGCATCAGAAACTTTAAGACCTAAATTGGAGGCTACTAGGTCAGCAAATCTGGCAGGATCACTTACATCATCTAATATTAATAGGATGTCAGGAGTCAGCATTTTTCCTAAAGATATAAGTTTCTCAACCATTTCTTTAGTGTTTCTCATCATTGCTTCAATTTCTACAGTTAGAGTGTTCGCCGGCTCATGAATTTTTTCAACCTGAACTACAAAAGAATCACCAGCACTTAAATAATTAGTGATGCGAGCTTTTGCGATACCTTGCACTAAAATTTTAACGCGTCCGTCAGCAAGCTTTCTCATTCTCATGATCATAGCGACTGTACCAGTTGTATAAATAGTTTCTGGTGTTGGATTTTCTTCGTTAAACTCTTTTTGCGAAGCTAAGAATATCATTCTATTATTAGCTAGTGCAGTTTCTACCGCCTTGATAGAAGATTCTCTCCCAACAAATAGTGGCAAAATCATATATGGGAATACTACAAGATCTCGTACAGGTATCATCGGTAGTGAAGATGGGATCTCAACGGTGTTTTCAGTAAAACTCATGCGCCCTCCAACAATCAGCGGCTTTATATGTTCTAAAGCTATTTCGGATTGTGGTGGAAGGGCTTTACATATTTTCTTCTGTGTTTAGCTACTTATGCAAAAACTAAACGAAGGCCGTCTGACTAAGGTAGTGAAACTAGCCTCTTGCATAACGTTTACTTATGTTCTCGCGCAATTCGGCCCCTTCGATACTGAGACGGGTCCATGGAATGGCCAGCAATCTTTCGATTTCAATTGGCTCACCGGTTTCTTCGCATTTACCGTATGTTCCTTCTATAATTCTGTGTAGAGCTAAATCAATTTCATACATTCGTATGCGTATACGCTCATTCAGCTCAACAGTTCTTGATTCGTTGATACAACGAATACTTTGATCTCCCTCGTCTCCACCGAAATCAGGCTGTGTAATTTCAGCTGCTGTTGAACGGCGCAAAGTAAGTAAGTCTTCTTTTGCTTCAAGCAATTTTGACTTGCACTTTTCAATTACGTCTTTTTGTGGCATCCGGTCCCCCTGACCTAGGCTCAAGGCCCAATGTTCAAGGGTATGACAGTCTGAGAACGTAAATGGTTAAATTTGTAACATGATTAATTATTGAAGGTAGTATAAGTGATGCTTATACTACTCTAAAGTAATGATTTTTCCGTCTTTTACGGTCAATGCAGTTACGGGTTTTAAAATTTCTCTGTCCTTAGACATACTTAGGGTTCCTGATACACCTGGGAAGTTCGAAACATCCTTAAGGGCTGATTGAAGCGAAGAGCGGCTCTTGGCTCCTCGTTCTATAAGTGATCTAAGGATTTTAGCGGCTTCGTACGACTGGGTAACAATAGGGTCAGGCTTGTCGCCAAATATTTTTTGGTATGACTCTTCAAATTTTTGTTTTTCTACAGAGCTTTCAGATGCGGTATAGGTATCCACAAAAATTGTATACTGGCCATATTTACCAACGCGACCAAGAAATGAAGATGTGTTCCATAAGTTAGTACCAAGCATCGTCATACCCTTTACGTCATTAAACTCAAGCATAGGAGCAATTTGTCCAAGTGCCTTGGTATTATCAGGAATAAATAAGGCATCGAAATCTACAACAGGTGGAAGTAAATCATCGGGGCTGTTTCGGGCATTTTTATTTTTTTCTTTCCACTGTTTCAAATGCAAATTGTACTCGTCTCGACGATCCTCTATATAATATGACCCAACTAAGCGCTGAATAACGGTACGAAAGTCAGTTTCGCCAGATGTATACGGTTGTGCGGCAGTTACTTGACCACCTTTAGATAAAACCTCATCCCAAAATATATTAGCAAATTCAATTCCGTACGGATCATTTGGGTAGACGATAGCAAATCGTGTTAACTTTAGTTTGTTCATCGCTACATCGACTAATTTTTCAATTTGCATTTTACTTGTTAGGGCATGTCTAAAAACAGTAGGCCCAACATCTGAAACACCAGCTCTTTGGGATAAAGCCATACTTGGGACACCCAAGTCGTTTGCCTTATCGGCCACATCAAGCGCATTCTTACTTAAAATACTGCCTACAAGAGCAATGATATTATCTTCGACCACCAATCTCTCCACAGCAGTTTTCCCGCCGTCGTTACTAGACTCTGAGTCGATCACAGATAATGTAAAATCAGATCGGTCCTTATCGTAAATTCCAAATCCAAGCTGAAGACCGCGAAGTGACCTTTCTCCAATAGGCGAAAGCTTACCCGTTAGTGGTAGAACTGCACCCACAGTGTACGAGTCAGTTTTTGATCTAGCATCAATTTGCGCTAAAATTTGAGAGGCAAGATCAGCGTACTTAGAATTTGGCTCTACGCTTTTAGAACTTTCAAGGTAACTGGAGGCACGCGAAAACTCTTTTTGGTCAAAAAACATTTTACCTAAATTATAAAAGGCAGCGGCACGAACAAATTCAAATTCGCGACTACCCACAATTTGCATAAGCTCGTCCGCGCTAAGGTTGGTATTTACCAGATCTAGAGCGCGCATTTTATAGGCCTCTTGCGAGCTTACAGATTCTGAAATTTTACTGAGCTGGATTAATGCTAATAGTATTGGGATGTTTCTTTGTTTGTAAGAGTATGTATCAATAGCGAGTAAATAAGCTTTACTTAAAACCTCTTTGGGCACATTGGCAGACTTTATAATGGATTCGGTATATCCAAGAGCCTCTTCGTACTGTTCTTTTTGATGTAGAGATTCAGCGATTTTTAATCTAGCGTGAAACTCTTTAGCACTAAAATAAGGTGATTGCACAACACTTAGGTAGGCAGCATAAGCCTTATTAGGTTCTTGTAAGTCTTCGTAGATTTTACCACTTAAGTAAAGCGCTTCACCAGCTAACGTAGAGTCGGGTTGTGTGCGGACTAACTGCGAAAGGTTTTGCAGGGCATTTTGATAATTCTTTTTGGCATAAAGTGACAGTGCGGTCTTATATAAAGTTTCAGATTGTGGGCTTGCAGGTTGCGGTTCAGATTTTTTTACACGAGATGTAGAAACCGGCGAGGTTGTACAAGAGACAAATATGAATATCGATAAAAACAATATGCTTAAGTATTTCAAGACTTCGTCTCCCGTTTTAAGTTTTCAAGAGTCTGAGTAAACTTTTCCTGCAAACCACCTTTTGGCAGTTCTTTTTCTAACTCTAACAATAAAGATTTTGCTTTGCTACCTACAGTTGGTGGCGCGTCAATCAGGACCTTAATATAGAGGTCGCCAGTCTGGGAACCGCTTACAGAGCTAAAACCCTTTCCTTTTAATCTTAAGTTCTTACCCGAAGGAGTGCCTGCCGGAATAGAAATTTGTGCGTTGCCAGTCAAAGTTGGGATACTAATAGTCGCTCCTAAAATGGCTTGTACGATAGATATAGGTAAATCGTAATAGACGTCGTTACCATTTCGTTTAAACAAGGGGTGTTCGCGAATAGAGACTACAACATATAAATCGCCAGCCTCTCCGCCATTTGTGCCGCTGTCACCTTCGTGGGCGAGTTTTAGACGTTGTCCGTCTTTTACACCAGCAGGAATTGTAATTTCAAGTTTAGCAGAGTCTTCCTTGTTGCTACGTTTTCTGATAAAGCTAATGGTTTTTTTACAGCCCCTACCGGCCTCCTCAAAACCCACGTGAATGGTATATTTTAAATCAGAGCCCCTTTGCCGCCGAGGTTTACCACCCGCGAACATATCGCCAAACATTTCTTGAAACAGGTCTTGAAATGACTCGGCGGTGCGCTCTTGATAAAAATCATGGAAGCCATTGAAGTTTGGATCAACTCCGCTTCCGCGGAAGGGGTTACCTTTGGCGCCAGCAGCCCGTGGATCAGCGTGCCCGAACTGGTCATATAGTTTTCTTTTTTCAGGATCTCTTAATACGTCGTATGCCTCAGATACCTTTTTAAACATGTCTTCGGCAGACTTGTCGCCAGGGTTTTTATCTGGATGAAACTTCATAGCAAGTTTTCGGTACGCTTTTTTTAAATCGTCCCCGGTTGCTGATTTAGAAACATCCAATACCTTGTAATAATCTTCTTTGGCCACGTATTATCCTAGTTATCTTTTTTTTCAGCAGCGATAATTACCTGAGCGGGGCGTAAGAGCCTGTCATGCAATTTGTAACCATCTTTAAATACTTTTGAAATATGACCGCTTTTTATCTCATCGGTTGGTTCTGTGCCAAGTGCCTCGTGCTGATTTGGATCAAACGCCTCTCCATGAGATTTTAATTTAACCACACCATACTTCTCTACGGTATTTTGCATTTCTTTTGAAATCATTCTTACACCGGCAACAAAGCTTTCAATGTTTTCTGAGGTGATGTCATTTTGCAAGGCTAGATTAAAATTATCCATTACTTGTACAATGTCGCGCAAAAGATTTTCGTTGGCGTATTTCATTAGTTGCGAGCGCTCTTTAATCGCCTGCTTTTTATAGTTATCGTATTCAGCTAAAAGATACAGGTGTTCTTTCTTTGCTTTTTCTACATCAGCAGTTAATTTTTCGATTTGCTCGGTTTGTTCTGTGGATTCGCTTATAGGCGAGTCGTTATTTTCTTCTGGCGCATCGGC
>JBBKWS010000131.1:0-11693 GCA_037969075.1 Bdellovibrionales bacterium
GACCCTGCGGTAACCGCAGAGGTTTTTGGTTTTAATTATTTATTGGCTTTTTTAAACTCTACATTTGGTGAGTTAAACACACAGCAGATTAGTTCTCAGATATATGGGATCTATACGGGCTTGGTGTATTTTACTCCTTTCTTTGGTGGTATTTTAGCGGATAAAGTTCTAGGTCAGTATCGCACGGTTTATGTGGGCGGTATATTAATGGCTGTGGGCCATTTTTTAATGGCATTTGATAAGTTCTTTTTACTAGCGCTACTTTGTATCATCTTAGGTAATGGCGCATTTAAACCAAATATCTCTACACAAGTTGGTAACCTATATAAAGAGGGTGACAATCGTCGTGACGGAGCATTCACCATATTTTATATGGGTATTAACTTAGGAGCGTTTTTTGCTCCACTAATTTGCGGAACTTTAGGTCAAACAGTTGGGTGGCATTGGGGCTTTGGAGCTGCTGGTGTTGGTATGATCTTAGGTTTGTTTGTGTATTGGTTAGGTAGTGATTTAGTGCCTAAGCACACAACTAATCTTGAAGAAAATAAAAAAGAGAAGCGTCCACTTAGCTCGCAAGAGTGGAAGTCAGTTTGGGCCTTATTATTACTTTGCTGTTTGAATATAACTTTTTGGGCGATATTTGAACAACAAGGCAATGTACTTCAATTGTGGGCAGATGAAAGAACCAATTGGATGCTTTTAGGATTTGAGATTCCATCTACTTGGTATCAATCTTTTAACCCAGCATTTATCTTTATTTTTGCGCCTCTGGTTACTCAATTATGGAAGAAGCAAAACACTAAAGGCAATGAACCTTCGTCTGTTGCTAAGATGGGTATCGGCTGCTTTCTATGTGGAGCCGCGTATCTTGTAATGATAGCCGCAGCACTAATTGTTCCAGAGAATGAGCGTGGAAGTGTTTTCTGGTTAACGATGACGACTTGGATGTTTACTATGGGTGAATTGTACCTATCTCCAATCGGTCTATCTTTGGTAACAAAAGTAGCTCCTCGCCCTATCGTTTCTATGATGATGGGTGCGTGGTTTATGTCGAGTTTCTTTGGTAACTACTTAACTGGCTACATTGGTACATTCTACTCTGTAATGGAAAAGAATGAGTTTTTTGCAATGCTAGCTGCTTTAGGTATGGGTACAGGATTGATTTTCTTTATCCTTAAGAAGCCTTTAAAAGCTGTTATCGGTAAAAACGTATAGGCACCCAGTTCCTTTTGCGGTTTATACCGTTCTAGGAGATTTAAACTAAAAAAGCCGGAGTTATTTCCGGCTTTTTTGTGCCTAAATTAAGCCTTAAAAATGACATATTTTGGCCACTGTCTTGGTTTTAAACACCTGAAATCTATACACTATTATAAAACTGAGTAGGGTGGGAACTAAAATTGCTTTATATAATTAAGCTATGACCCCCCTTTTTTTAATAACCCTATTTGTGTTAGTGACAAGCCCTAGTTATGGGAAGACGGTAATATGCAGTAGTCTATGGGACCAAAGCAATTCAATGAATGATTACGGGAAGGACTTTAAGGGAGAGCTCCTGGCGGAGTGGAAATATGCACAAGACTTCTTTAAGGCTGAATCAGTAAATGTTGAAATAAATCGTACAAGCTACTTGGTGAGTGCTGACGGTAGAGAAGTAAAAATTTCTACAGAAGGTAAGCATCCTTTAAACCAGTTTGCTAGGGATGTTTATGAGGCTCACAAAGCGGATGTAGTCTATATACCTGGGAATCTTGATCCTATATTTACTCCCGTGATAGTTAAAAATGAGGTTACAGGCTTAAAAATACTTCTTCCTTTAGATGTTTTAACTCTTCCATTTAATTTGGCTCGAACATTTCCAGCTTTACATGAATTAAGACATCTTACAGATTATACTTCAATCTTTGAAGGGCGTGATACAGCTTTTCTAGGTAGAGTAACCAGTTTAAAAAAAGGTACAGAGATACCCGGTAAGATAAAAGAGAATAGTTTTGGCTATGAGACATCTTTTGGTTTTAACGAGCTTAGAACTTTCTTTTCACAGTTACATCAGCAAACGTTGAGGCTTTCTCTTAGACTAAAACAAGGTAATATGTCTGAGATAGAAATCAAAGAGCGAGCATTGAGTGTACAGGATACTCTTACGTCATTACAATTATTGACGGATAGAACTTCACGAACATTAGATGTGTTACTTAAAGAAAGTAAGTCTGCCGAGTACACTCAGGAAAATATAAAGTATAGAGATGTTAGTATTACGACGGTCACAATTATTTTTACTGTAGACGGTGTTCCTTTAAAAATTAGTGCCCCATTGCCTGCTGCAAAAACTGGGGATAATTTTAACCAGTTAGCATTAGATCATTTAAAATGGACCCTGAGTGCGGCTAATCTATTAACTGCTGCCATGGCGCCCGCTGTATCAGCTTCATCCAAGGTAGATGCCAATAATATTGATATATCAAAATTAAAGAGTTTTGTTGAAACCATATTAGAGGATTTGAGGCCTGCCATCATTCATCCCTTTTATAAAAAATGATTTTTTTGATGCACTTTTAACCAAAACAAGTTAATTCTTTGAACTGATCTATGGGTATTCGCGCCCCTTAAAAGGTGAGGAAAGTCCGGACTCTATATGGCAGTGCAAGGGGTAACGCCCCTCCGGCGTGAGCCGAGGAACAGTGGAACAGAGAAAATGTCTAAGGCATTGAGCCTAATACTGGGAGCGGGAGGTATTAGGGGAGCCAAGGAGTGAAAATAGCTAAACTCTGCACGGAGCAAGATCAAATAGGAAAGCATTAAGTACGGCCAGTACGAGCTTTCGGGTAAGGTCGCTTGAGGCCATTAGTGATAATGGTCCCAGAGGAATGAATACCGCCTTTATGATTTGGCAAAAGACTAAAGGTACAGAATCCGGCTTACAGTAGATCAAAATGCCATTTTTAGGGCCCTTAGGGGCCCTATATTTTTTTCAAATAACAAACATATTCAAAGTCTATTTTCCAATAAAAATTAAGAGTGTTAGTTTCCTTCTGAATCAATAAAAAAGGGGAGAGAATGAAGCTACTTTTGGTCATAATATTATTTGGAAGTTTTTCAGCCAATGCAAAGGACACACTTTACTGCAAAGTTAATAAAAGAGCTGCGAACGCCTTAGAATCAGTATCGGATGGTTGGAGTTACAATGAGTACTGCCAAGAACCACTTTTATCAGGTGACGTTTGTTTTACAGGTTCTAGAACTAAAATTATAGAGCGATTAAATTTAGGGAATCGTGTTGGATCAGATGAGGACTGGATTGAAGGTGCAAGATACAATGGAAGAAATTTGCAATATACTGTCGTAGACGGCCCCAATGAGTGGGAAGAAAAATATATCATTAAAAAATGTACCCCAGCTTTTTTTAGAAATTCAGAGCCCGAGCAGCTGCCCTTATTTCCAGGGATAGAAGAAAAAAAAGATCTTGAAGCATTGCAAGCTTACTTAAACACAGAAAATGTTGGTAATGGTGATGCGGGAATGGTTCCGTATTTAGTTTCATCATTGCAGATTGAAGTTAGCAAAATGTTAGCTAGCCACAGAGAGGCTAGTCGTGATTACCAAGAAGATAGTGATGCGAATGATGCATATTTTATAGATCATGAAATGCGATCCACAGCATCTAACTTAGTGGATTGGATGGAGTTATCAGAAACTAATCCGGAAAATGTCACTGAGGATTTCAAACCTTTGCTAGATAGAATGATTGAAAAAGGTGTAGTGCTAAAAATTATTTCTGTTGGCCCGCCTGAATCTTGTTATGATCCTACATATTGTAGATGGCAGTTATTTAATATCTTTTTATCAAATGGTGAGCACTATTATATAAATTTTGATTTTACAACCTAAGCTTTTCTGCCCAAACCACAAATTCGATACCGTAGCGATTAAAAGAAGGAGCTACGCGACCTCGGTTCCAATAAAGTAATCGAAAATGTTTATCTATTCGTTTGCTTAACTCAAATTCAGAGCCACCAAAAGGTGGCCCTTCTCTTTTATCAAAAGAAAAAAATATTCCTAAAAGATGCCCACCCTCTCTAAGGCTTGTACGCCATAGTTTTGCCAATTCCCCCCTGCGTTTCGGGTCAATGGCCGAGTAATTTGTGTGATCAAACACGATATCAAATTTATTTTTAAACTCTTCTTTGTTTTCAAAGTAATCCGCTTGCAACCACTTTAGATGATCTGTTTCGCCATGAGTTTTTTGTGCTTTAGCGATAGCTACGGGTGAAAAATCAACAGCAGTCACAATGTGACCGAGAGAGGCAAGATAAGCAGCATCGTTTCCAGTGCCACATCCTAAGACTAAAATTTTTGATTTTTGTAATTTTAAAGTTCTGACTGCCTGCTGCAAAAGTGGGTGATGAGCCTCCAGTTGCCAGCCAGGATGTGGGTTTTCTTTATATTTTGCAGACCACCACTGTGATTGGCTGACTTCAGACTTTGCTTGGTAAATGTAGGGGGTTTCGTATCTGACATCATGGTAAGTCATAGAGTCGTCATCGAACTCGCAATTATCAAAAATTTGTTCTTGTGCTTGTCTTGATAACACAAATGGTAGATCCGTTTTAGTTCTTCCGTGTAATCTATCCCAGTCATCTAGGCTAAGAGAAAATAAATCTATAGTTTCGACTTGTGTTTCGACAGGTTTAAAAGAAATATCTTCGCCAAACTCAAGATTAGAAACTACAAATATCTGGTCGTAAGGTTCGATCAAAAACTCTTTATTATGAATCTTACTAACAAAAAAGTGATCCTTGCGGCGCAATCCCTTGTAAAACTCAGTCAAAAAATTAGGATCAGTGATGGGTTGTCCTTCAAAAACGGGTATACCTTCATCATTAATTTGAATGCACTTGTCTGCTGCAATCTCTATAAGTTCATTATTCATTGGGTAGCTCCGATGGAATTATTTCGGCATCAGTTGGTGGGGCCTCAAGATTTTCAATTTCTGTAGGTATCACTTCTGAGGCAACTCGTGGGAGAGGGCTGCCCATAAATCGATAGGAAACAATAACAAGAGTGAAGAATAACAAAAGCTGTAAATATCGCATGTTGACCTCGTATTTGTTAAGGTAGGGATTCTAGATACTGTTGGCAACATATCTAGAGGTAGGCTTAAAAAAATCTCTCAAAAGCATATTATTTAGGCAGTACTGCTTTGCCTCAGTGCTAGTTTTTTAAAATTTAATGGTGCATAATCTAGAGTTTAACTAGAGGTAAACATTGAACATTCTTGAAACTTTAAGACAGCGTGGTTTTATCTATCAGACAACTCATGACAAAGAGCTGGAGGAGCATTTAGAAACTTCGCGAGTTTTCTATGTAGGTTTTGATCCAACTGCAGACAGCCTGCATGTTGGTAGTCTAATTCCATTGATGGCAATGGTACATATGCAAAGAGCGAAGCACATACCGATTGCTATTGTTGGCGGAGGAACTGCAAGAGTCGGTGATCCTTCGGGGAAAACTGAACTTCGTAAAATGTTAACAGAAGAAGAGTTAGATAATAATGCAAATGGTGTTGCTTCACAAATTAAACGATATCTAAATCTTGATGGTATAAATGGAAAGCTTGTTAACAACAAAGATTGGTTGTTGAAATTAGGGTATATTGAATTCTTAAGAGATATAGGTAAGCATTTTTCGATCAATAGAATGTTAACAGCAGAAAGTGTGAAGATGCGCTTAGAAAAAGGCTTAAGCTTTATTGAATTTAATTATTCGTTATTACAGGCCTATGATTTTTATACCTTACTTAAGGATCACAACTGCACAGTGCAAATGGGTGGACAAGATCAATGGGGCAATATTGTTGCAGGAGACGATCTGTGCCGTAGAATGGGCCTTACGCAAGATACATTTGGGATTACGTTTCCACTTCTGATGAATGCAAGCGGGACTAAATTTGGTAAATCTCAAGATGGTAATGTGTGGTTAGATATCAATAGGACACCTGCATTAGAATATTATCAGTTCTTTAGAAATACGGCAGATCAAGATGTTGAAAAGCTATTGAAACTATTTACTTTTTTACCAGTAGATGAAATTGCTACTCTAATAAAAGAAAACTTAAATCGCGCTAAAGAAATTTTAGCCTTCGAAGCTACAAGCATTACTCACGGCGAGGAAATTGCCGCAGCTGCATACGCCACAGCTTCTAATCAATTCGGTTCGGCTGATCCTGATAATAAAATAAAGACATCCTCTAAAATTGTATCTGTAAACATAAAAAATAGCCTTGATGTTCCGACTCTAGAGATTTCAAAATCAGAAATACAACAAATGAATTGGGCTACTTTGGTTCATAAATCCGAGTTTGCTGTCAGTAAAGGTGAGGCGCGTAGATTGATTCAGGGTAAAGGCGTTAAGTGGGAAGATAATACGGTTGAAAAAGCTGAAGATTTAATTCCTGCCGCAGCTTATGCAGAGGGCTCATTTTTATTAAAAGTTGGAAAGAAAAAATTTAAACGTATACAGGTGAAGTAATGGATTCATTAGAAGTAATTACATCAGAGATAGATACTACCTCTTCTGGTTTTAACGCAAACAAAGAGGTTCTGTTGGCGCTAACAGAACAATTTAAAAAACACATAGAGCAAGTAAAACTGGGCGGGGGAGCAAAGTCTATCGCTCGTCATAAAGAAAAAGGAAAGTTAAGCGCCAGAGAAAGAATCGAGAAGCTATTAGATGCTGACGCTAGTTTTTTAGAGCTTTCAACTTTAGCAGCAATCGGAATGTATGATGATGGGGCCCCAGGGGCAGGAGTAATCACAGGAATTGGTAAAATATCAAATCAAGAATGTGTGATCGTTGCCAATGATGCTACAGTAAAAGGCGGGACATATTTTCCGATCACAGTTAAAAAGCATTTGCGGGCGCAAGAGATAGCATTAGAAAATGGCCTACCATGTATTTATTTAGTGGATAGTGGAGGAGCATTTTTACCTCTACAATCTGAGGTGTTTCCTGATAGAGATCATTTTGGACGTATTTTTTATAATCAAGCAAGAATGTCAGCTGAAGGAATTCCGCAGATCGCTGTTGTGATGGGTTCTTGCACGGCGGGGGGGGCTTACGTTCCTGCGATGAGCGATGAGACCGTTATTGTAAAGGGCACTGGGACCATATTTTTAGGCGGGCCACCGCTTGTCAAGGCAGCAACTGGAGAAGTTGTGGATGCAGAGTCTTTAGGTGGGGCAGATGTTCATACAAAAATAAGTGGAGTAGCCGATCATTACGCAGAAAATGACGAGCACGCCCTAGAGATTACAAGAAATATAGTCGCCTTCTTAAATCAAACAAAGAAACAACCTTGTAAGCTAGCAGCAGCAGAAGAGCCGGCGTATCCACAAGAAGAATTGTATGGAGTGATACCAAAGGATAGTAAGCAATCATTTGATGTAAGAGAAGTGATTGCAAGAGTAGTAGATGGATCTAGATTTCAAGAGTTTAAAAAGAATTATGGGACAACTTTGATAACGGGTTTTGCCCATATATATGGTTATCAAGTAGGAATAATTGCAAACAATGGAATTTTATTTAGTGAGAGCTCATTAAAAGGTGCGCATTTTATCGAGCTTTGCACGCAACGAAATATTCCTTTGGTGTTCTTACAAAACATAACAGGATTCATGATTGGCAAAAAATATGAAAACGAAGGTATAGCAAAAAATGGCGCAAAGCTTGTGACGGCAGTAAGTACAACTCATGTACCCAAATTCACAGTTATCATCG
The DNA here is from genome assembly GCA_037969075.1 of Bdellovibrionales bacterium. Classification (GTDB taxonomy): domain Bacteria; phylum Bdellovibrionota; class Bdellovibrionia; order Bdellovibrionales; family UBA840; genus JAGRAL01. The sequence continues at coordinate 7,774 of JBBKWS010000131.1, forward strand.
GGGGGTCTTATGGAGCGGGTAACTACGGCATGTGCGGACGTGCTTACCAGCCAAGACAACTTTGGATGTGGCCTAACGCTAAAATTTCTGTAATGGGTGGAGAGCAAGCAGCCAATGTACTACTTACTGTAAAAATGGAACAGACGGCCCGCAGGGATGGCAAAGAGATGACTGCAGCTGAGCAAGAAGAGTTTAAAAGACCGATACTTGAAAAATACGAGGCAGAGAGCTCTTGTTATTATTCATCGGCAAGAGTTTGGGATGATGGAATTATTGACCCAACTGACACTCGTAAAGTAATAGCAATGGGATTAGCCGCTTCATATAATAAGCCCTGGGGCGAACCTAAGCCTTTTGGAATATTTAGGATGTAAAATGATAGAAGTAAAAAAACATGAGCTATACTGGCAAATCACTTTAAATCGTCCAGAAGTGCATAATGCATTTCACCCAGAGATGATCGAAAAGATTACTGCCACCTATTTAGAGGCTGCGAAAGCAAAAATCAAAATGGTTGTTCTTAACGGAAATGGTAAGAGTTTTTCTGCGGGTGCAGATTTAAATTGGATGAAATCCATGGCCGATTATTCTGAAAAAGAAAACTACCATGATGCTTTAAAGCTATTTGATATGTTTTTAGCAATCTATGATTGTTCAGCGGTAACTATTTGTGTGGCGCACGGAAATGTCTTTGGCGGCGGCCTTGGTTTTATTGCTTGTTCAGATGTTGCTATTGCAGTCAACGACACTAAGTTTTGTTTTAGTGAAGTTAAGTGGGGGCTTTCACCTGCGACCATATCGCCATTTGTCAGAGCTAAAACTTCTGAAGCACATGCGAAACACTTGATGCTAACAGCCGATATTTTTACGGCAGAAGAGGCTAAACTTGCGGGCTTGGTATACAAGGTAGTGGGTGAAAATGAATTGGCTCAGACTGTAAAAGACCTAACTAAAACAGTTTTAGAAAATGGAACAGAAGCGCTGTGTGCTACTAAGAAACTATTGAACTTACAGGGGCATCAACCGCTACGCTGTAGAAAAGAGACGGCAAAATTGATTGCGAAAAGACGAGTAAGCGCAGAAGGGCAGCAAGGCTTAAATTACTTTTTAACTAAAGCAATGCCGGCGTGGAAAAAAATTCAAGACGGAGTCGATTTATGAAAATAAAAAGACTTGGAATTGCAAACCGTGGAGAAGTGGCGGTTCGGATCATTCAGGCTTGCAAAAGCTTAGGTATAACTTCGGTATTATTGCATTCAGAAGCGGATGAAAAATCATTAGCCTACCGAATGGCAGATGAAACTATTTGTATTGGACCTGCGGCCAGAAACGAATCGTATTTAAGTATTGATGCGAATATAAGAGCTGCTAAAGAAAAAAGAGTAGATGCAATACATCCAGGTTTTGGATTTTTATCTGAAAACGCTGCGTTTGCAGAAAGAGTCACTAAAGAAAAGATGATTTTTGTGGGGCCAAGAGCTGAAACGATCAAACAACTAGGGGATAAGATTTCAGCAAAGGATCTAATGAACAAGGCTGGCGTGCCCACAATACCAGGATATCAAGGTGAAAAGAATGACATTGAATCTTTAAAAAAAGAAATAATAAAAATTGGATTTCCTGTTTTAGTTAAAGCTGCGGCCGGTGGCGGCGGGCGCGGAATGAAAGTTGTTCGAAATAAAGATGAAATTGAAGAAATGGTAGCTTCAGCAAAAAGAGAGGCTATAGAGGCGTTTGGAGATGATAGAGTTTTTTTAGAAAAGTATTTAGAAAAACCTAAACATATCGAGTTTCAAATATTTGGTGATACTCATGGAAATGTAATACATCTTTTTGAACGAGAATGTTCTGTTCAAAGACGCCATCAAAAAATAGTTGAAGAGGCTCCATCAGTGTCTTTAACAGATGTCCTTAGAAGTAAAATGGCAGAGGCCGCAGTTACTGCCGCAAGGTCTGCAAACTATGTTGGGGCGGGAACAGTTGAGTTTTTACTAGAGGGCGACAGTTTTTACTTTTTAGAAGTAAATACTAGATTGCAGGTAGAACATCCTGTAACAGAATTAATTACAGGTATTGATTTAGTACAAATGCAGATCAAGATAGCAGAAGGGGAGAAACTCCCTTATAGCCAAAAACAAGTAGTGTCCCGTGGACATTCTATCGAATGTAGATTGTATGCCGAAGACGCATATCAGGGTGGTATCCCTTCTACGGGCAAGGTCCTATATCAAAAATTCCCAGTAGGGCCTAAGAGACGGTTTGATTTTGGACTAGAGGCAGGAGATGAGGTAACACCATTTTATGATTCTATGATTGGTAAATTGATCGTATATGGTGAATCAAGGGAGAACGCTATCAATGAGATGCTTAAGGTTCTTGATGACACAGTCATATTTGGAATTAAAACTAATATTCCATATTTAAAAAAGATTTTACAACACGAAGAGTTCATAGCCTCTACTATGACTACAAAATTTATCGAAACGTATTTTGCTGAAGGTATTGAAGCTCCAATCTTAACCGAACAACAAGAGAAGCAGCTGCAAATACTTAGTTCACAAATTCAATCTACTTATCAAGGTGAATCATCTTCGCAAAAAGGGCCCTTCTCAGAAGGCTGGAGAAATACATGAAGATGCTTGAAATTAGTTGGGGCAGTGAAACAAAAAAAGTAATTGCTATGAAGCAAGGAAGAAAACTCTGGGCCCATATTGATGGTGAAGTAATATGCTATGAGGCAAAGGGTTCATCGGCTAATCAGTCAAAGGCTGCGTTTACCTTTGGCCCATTAAAGTCGCCGATGCCAGGTAAAATCATGAAAGTTAATATAAAAGTCGGAGATGTAATTGAGGCAAAGAAAACTTTAATTGTGCTTGAAGCAATGAAAATGGAATACAGTATAAAAGTTCCTGAATCGTCTAAAGTTACAAAAGTTCTTTGTGCAGCTGGTGACCAGGTAAAAGAAGGCCAAGTACTACTAGAAGTGGAGAAGGTATAATGGCTAAACAGATTCGTATCGTTGAAGTTGGGTTACGTGATGGCCTGCAGAATGAGAAGCAAGAGCTAAGTGTTTCGCAAAAAGTGAAGCTAATAGACAAGCTGGTGCGATCCGGCAGTAGATATATGGAAGTCGGTGCTTTTGTCTCCTCTAAATGGGTACCTCAAATGGCTGACACAGAGGCTGTTGTTAAAGAGGTTCTTTTAAATAATAATTATAAGACCATAGAATTTTCTGCCTTAGTACCAAATGAAGTGGGAATGCAAAAAGCACTTCTATATAAGGTTCCTGAGGTCTCAGTATTTACTGCAGCTTCAGAATCTTTTACCGAAAAAAACATTAATTGCAGCATAGATGAATCGTTTAAAAGATTTGAGCCAGTTTTAAAGCTTGCCAAAAAAAATAAAATCAAAGTTAGAGGCTATTTAAGCACAGCGTTTGTTTGTCCCTATGAAGGACTTATAGATCCTAAGAGGACTCTCAAAATTTGCGAAAGACTATTTGAGCTGGGAGTGTACGAGGTATCGGTTGCAGATACAATTGGCGTGGCTAATCCAAAACAAGTGGAAAGCTTAGTAAAAAAACTAACTACTAAGTTTTCTAAGAAAAAAATCGCTATGCATTTTCATGATACTAGAGGTATGGCACTAGCGAATGTACTAAAAAGCTTAGAGCAAGGTATAACTACATTTGACGCCAGTATAGGTGGTTTGGGTGGGTGTCCCTATGCAGAGGGTGCGGCTGGAAACGTAGCAACTGAAGATTTAGTTAATATGCTACATGAAATGGGATATTCTACTGGTATAGATTTAGAGGATCTGGTGGATACGTCAAAGTGGTTACAAAGTATTTTTTCTAGAAGTCTTAATTCGAAGTTATCAAAAATTACACTTTAATAAGTAAGGAGCTTTATGTTTGGTCT
>JBBKWS010000132.1:0-3465 GCA_037969075.1 Bdellovibrionales bacterium
TAGTCTATACGCATCCGCAAACCTCTATCTGGTGCGAAACATTTAAAATATTTATATTTTATATAAACTTTTTTACCATCTTATAGCTTTGAACTTTAGAAATACGCACCTAGCAAAAACGTGCAAGAGTCATAGTGGCCCTAAAAAACTAAATCCAAATAGCCTTGAATAAAGCTAGTTTGTCCCTGAAATTGTAACTTGGTCGACTGCACAAGTAGTTAAGCCGTCTGACGGTAAATAGACTTTTAAAAATAAAGCCCCTGTACCCTCAGGATATAAATCCCAACTGGCAGAAGAAAGTGCTTCTAAGGTAACTTTAGAGTTTCCATTGGCGTAATTCGTATTGTTAACCCATACGCTACCACTCCAAGATAAAAAATTCGTGGCGCTATTACCAATCGCATAGTGTATAGCGCTGCTACAAGCAGACTCTGTAATGGCAACGCCAGTGAGTTTTTTAAACGTCGTACTGATAGTTGTTTTATTTGTCACAGTTAAATTATCACCAGAATATCTAGGCTGGGGTAAATAACTGACATAGGTTATGTCGGGGTAAAATGCTGCAGTATCAGATTCAAAAATTGCTTTGTATTGAATATACCGATTATCTTTGTTTGTATTAAACCAAGTATTAAAACCCGCAGAAAAACCGGCTAGATCAGCCCAAGGAACTTTAAAAGGAGTAGTAGTTTGATTTAAAACCTCGGTTAAATAGGTCGAAGAAGTACCATCTGTGCCAATCCAACTTGGATTAGTCACGCAAGCTGAGTCAGTACAAGTACGCACCTGAAATTTCAGTCGATTTGCTCCTCGACGATACAGTTGCGCCGCTTCGCTAGCACTAAGGGGACGGTCCCATATTGCCAACTCATCCATTTTTCCATTCCAGTCGTAACCAGCGTTACTAGATAAGGTAAACGATGCAGAGCTTGGATTTCGGTAAGTAGCAGAACCGCAAAGCGCGCCATCATAATAAAGCTGGCTTGTCGAATTTAAGCCATTGATCACAACTACGTAATGGTGGTAATTACCATCTGTGACTGTAGCAGGAAGTGCACAATAAGGGTTTGCATCTGAATCCCACATATTTAGGGAAATAACCCCATTATAAAAAAACAAATCAGGACCAACATTTACAGGGCCAATTCTCCACAGCATTGGAGTTGTGGCTAAGGATGCTGCAGTAGCCCACACAGAAATACTCACTGTCGTTCCAATATTTAAGGCCGTAGTCATATAACTACTCGAACCATCGAAAGATATCGCTTTATCAAAAACTCCTACTTCTGAGTAAGTAGTATCTGTAGCACTTCCATCATTACCGCCAACTGCATCAACAAGTAAACCGCTAGTTTCATTAAGATGCCATAAACCAACCAACTGATTTGAAAAATCGGTAACGGCTGAGCCATACCCAGTTTCAGGTGTAGTAGAAAGTTCTTTTCCAAATGGTTGGCTCGAACGAAACTCAAGCGCTGACCAAGAGGTTGCTGTCGACATTCCATCTATTATTCTTGAAATATAAGTTCCTGTGGCTCCAGATGTCATAGCAACTTGATTGCCCATAATACTTAATGTCCCCGAAGCACTGGATGCATCGCTAAAGTTTAAATCACCAACTACAACTCCTGTGGCATCATCTACAGAATCACTAGCAATTAAGGAGGCGCTTCCTCCTTCTATCTTGATACCAGTATCCATATTGTAATCATTTGCATCTGAAAAATCGAAAGAATGAGTAAAAAGAGTCGCCGCTGGATTAGGTGGCAATGGCGAATGCCCCGGATCCACACCTGAATCTCCCAAGGGGTTTTTACCACAGGCTGCTAATAGTAGTAAAAGTAGTATAAATAATTTCATGGTTTTTTCCTACTAGAGTTTGTTTTTTCGAGCTTCCACTTTACACCAAGTTGAATACCCGCTTCCGTTGTATCGAATGTGACTGGTGTTACTTTAAATGAAGACTTTCGGTAGTAAGTCTCTGCGACAATGGCAAAACTTTCCAAATCCTGTTCCACCTGTAGGGCTCCAGAAAAGCCGTTCCCGGCGCCACCTCTATAACTGTCTTTATAGGTAAACGGAAAACTATAGATGTAAGCACCTTGCATGTATAATTGGAAGTTTTCATTACTCAAAACTTTGTAGCGAATCGCAAGTTGCACTTTTGGTATAGATAAGGCTTCTATTTGAATTTCGCTAACAGTTGGAGAATTCAATAGAAGGGTTCCGTAATATCCGCCTTGAATACGAAACTGAAGCTCCTGCGTAAATTGATAATTCACACCAAGGTAAAAAGAATTTAAGTTCTGTTGTCGTGATAATAAGGTTTTTGAAGAAGATGGTGCAATCTTCACTTTCTCTGCTATCACCCCTAGATCCAAAGAAAGACTCTCCGTTAAATGCGGGGTCCAGATAATCTCAGCGCCTGGAGAAAGTCCTGATAAAATCTCTCCTGATGTATGAGCCACCTCATCATTTGTGTTAAGCGCTAAATAGCTTGCACCTGCCAAAAGAGAGAGTTCGCTATATGCAGGTGACGACTGAACCATTGGTGCTTCCAACAAGGATGGTATTTCCTCACTCTCGACGGCGGATTCTGTAGATTCCCCCGTATCATAAACTATTGATTCGGCATTTTTAGTTTTTGAAAATCGGATTTCACCATCCTTTGAGATAAAGGCATATTGAGATATCACATCAGAATGTTTTGAGGAAATATAGATTTTTTGCCCGGGCAAAATGTAATCACCATTTTTTTCAATGAGTAATGGATTGAGGTTTAAGCATTCACTCCAAACTCCCTGCGGGCCATGAATGGGCTCTAAATGTAAGCCGTGAATGATTTTTAAAAGTTGATCGTCTTTTTGTACGCTATAATACAACGTAGAACCTGCTACTGCGAATTGGCTAAACAAACAGATTAGAGCTATCAATAACATTTTAAATCCACGGCCACACGAGGATTCATAAATACCATGCATAAGCATGTCCTTATTTTCATCAATTTTTATTATTATAACAAGAAATGTGCTGTCATCTAGACTTATGATCGCCTCGAAAAATATAAAGACAAACTTGATAACATAAAGATCAATCCCAATGGAAAAAAGAACGAACAACCAATACGTCTTTCACCATTTACTGACTCCACTTTGGTCTATTTAGACTAGACAAAAGTGTTTGAAATTTTAATGTTTGCACACAAAACCTGTCCGAAAAACAATTTATCTACTGCTTTCTAGACTCTAGTACCGTCAAGACTTTGTCCCTAAGACCGTTAGTATAGTTGTAACTAATCAACATGCTGTTCGATTATTACAATTAAGGGCAAGGCTGCCCGACTATCAATCAAGGAGGGAAATTAATACGGGGGTATTAAATGGGTTTACGCATATCTACAAACATCGCTGCACTTAATGGTCAGAGAAATCTATCAGGCAGCCAAACAAAAATTCAAGACAGTAT
>JBBKWS010000133.1:0-3675 GCA_037969075.1 Bdellovibrionales bacterium
ATGCTCTACCCCGGTGGTAAAAGAAGAAGGAGAGGTAAAAACCAGATGCCCTAATTCGTTGTGCCCAGCACGTATTAAAGAAAGCCTGAAGCACTTTGTATCAAGACGAGCGATGAATATCGACAAACTAGGAGACAAATGGATCGATTCCTTTGTCGACAAAGGGTTTATTAAAACCTTCAGTGATATATATAAATTAAATGAAGAAAAAATATTAAGTTTAGAGCGCCAAGGAAAAAAATCTACAGAAAATTTATTAGCAAGCATTGAAGCTTCTAAAAAATCAAGTCTTGCTAGATTTATTTATGCCCTAGGAATCCGTTTTATTGGTGAGCAGACGGCAAAAAATCTAGCTACAAAGTTTCAGACAATAGATGCACTTTTGCAGGCAAGTGAAGAACAGCTTTTAGAGGTAGAAGAGATTGGTGCAAAAATTGTAAAAGAGCTTTTATATGTTCTAAAAGACAAAAAATTCTTAAAAGAGATCAATGAACTTTTATCAGCTAGGATTATTTTAGAGTCTACTGCTTCCACTGGCCCGCAACCATTTAAGGGGCTTACCTTTGTCGTTACCGGCTCACTCCCACAAGATAGAAACCAAGTAAAAGATATGATCGAACAAGCAGGCGGTAAGGTTTCATCAAGTGTGAGTAAAAAGACACACTATGTACTTGCCGGCGACGAGGCTGGCTCAAAACTAGAAAAAGCAAATGAGCTAGGTATTAAGGTTTTATCTTGGGACGAATTTCAAAAAATGCTTAATTAATTTTTTTCATTGGGTTGCGATTTCCAATCACGATTACTGATGAGGCGTGCCCCCTTAGAAAAAGTAAAGTAGGCCCATGTCCATTGGTAAAAAACGAAAAACCTATTTTTAAAACCAACTAAATAATAAATATGCACAAATAACCACGCAAGCCACGCCACAAAACCTGACATTTCTAAGCCAAAGGCTTGCATGACAGCTTTTTTTCTACCAACGGTCGCCATTGCACCTTTGTCATTATACTTAAAAGCTTTTCTTGGTTTTGATTTTACATCTAATAAAATATTTTTAGCAGCCCATCTCCCCTGCTGGATGGCAACCGGAGCTAAACCAGGAAGTGTTCCTGTTTTTGTTATAAAAGCAGCCTGGTCACCCAAAACAAAGATCTCTGGATTACCCTTAACTGATAAATCGGCTTCAACAATAACTCTTCCTACATTATCTAGCGGAGTATTGAGATCGCTACCTAAGCTTGAGGGCGCTACACCCGCCGCCCATAATATCGTAGCAGCTTTTAGAGTTTCCCCGCCTAACTGCACCTCATTTTTACTGATTCTCGTAACCCGCGTGCCTGTCCAAATTTGCACACCTAATCTTTCTAGATCCCGCGAAGCTGCCTTGGATAATTTGGGGCTGAAGCTTGCAAGGATTCGCTTACCCGCTTCAATTAGAATAATTCGGGTATTAGATGGGTCAATATGCCTAAAATCTTTCTCTAGCGTATACCTTGATATTTCTGCAATGGCCCCCGCAAGCTCAACTCCAGTTGGGCCACCGCCAACTATTAAAAATGTAAGTTGCTCTTTTTGCTTTACCGAATCTTTTTCCATTTCGGCCATTTCGTAGGCTAATAGTATTCGTCTTCGCATTTCGGTAGCTTGCTCTAGTGTCTTTAAACCAGGGGCGAAATCCTCCCATTCTGGATGACCAAAATAGCTATGCTTGGCACCGCACGCCAAAATTAAATAATCATATTGGTATTCAGCATTTTCGGTTTTTACTTTTTTATTTATCTTATCAATACTTTCTACATTTCCAAGGCATACATCTACATTTTGATATGGGTTCATAATGGCGCGTATAGGACTTGCGATTTCTGCCGGAGATAAGCCGGCGGTCGCAACTTGATATAACAAAGGCTGAAATAGATGATAGTTTCTTCGATCAATTAAAGTGATTTTTACATCTTTACTTTTTGCTAATGACTTGGCTGCGTTGATTCCTGCAAAGCCTCCGCCGATAATAACAACATTTTTCATGCCCGCATAATACCGCAACCAGCTCTTCTTTACGACTAATTTGTTGTTTAATTCTTGTTAGCCAGTCTATTCTAGTTCAATAACAAGATCGTGGTGCTGTTTAAGCCTCGTAATACATTGATGCCCCTGAGCGACTAGAATCACATCGATTCCCAGCTCTCTGCCAACCTCAAGGTCATGAATGGTGTCGCCTATAATTACTGTTTCTTGTAGTGGATGATTTGTAGTTTTTAATAATTCTTTACCGCGGCTTATTTTTGAATCTGCATAGTGACTGTCGATTCCGTAAATATGATCAAAGTGTAGAACCAAATTATGATGCTCCACAATTTGCAAAAGGCTCACTTGCTCGGCCGCAGATAAAATCGATTGCAACTTTACCTTACCTCTCAACTCTGCCAGTGTGATCTCTATGTCCGTCATTAAAGAGCTCGACTCTTTAAAACTTCCCATAAATCGATTAGTAAATTTATCGCAAAGGCTTTCAAAGGATTCTTTATTAAAATCAAATCCCAACTTTATATAATATTCTATTACCGGAAAATTAAATATTTTTTTATAGTCGTCAACCGTTATACTATTTAAATTGTGTTCGACCAAAAGTGAGTTCACTGTTGCTACCGTATGATCTACATCATTTAGCAATGTACCGTTAAAGTCCCAGATTATATGCGATTTATTTTTAATGTGTGGTTCAAGTGATCTTAATAAATTTGTCATGCTGATTTACTAGCATGCTTTTATCTATTCTATTAAAATATATTGGTGTTTTGAAAAATCGTAACTATAAACATCGGCGTTTTTAATATCAAAATACCAGCCGTGGATGTTTAAATCCCCCTGCTGCAAACGCTTTTGCACTATGGGATAGGTTTTTACATTGTCTATTTGTCTTAGTATACTTAGCTTTGAAATAGCATTCGCCTTCTCTTCGGGTTCTGCGCCCGCAGGAAGAAGCTTTAAGGCCGATTTTGCGTCCTTGGCAGAGGTAAGCCATCTGTCGATTCCTTCAAACTCGATCTTATCATTCAAGATAGCGTGCATAGCTCCACAGTTAGAATGGCCGCATATGATGATGTCTTTAATTGGTAAGTTTGTTAACGCAAATTCAAACATCGATAAAACGGAAGTCTCATGCATTTCTGATTTATAGGGGGGAATGATATTACCAATGTTTCTTAATACAAACATATCTCCCGGAGCAGTGGAGGCAAATAAATTTGGTGCCACCCTTGAATCAGAGCAGGCCACTAATATAGCGTCAGGCTTTTGCCCTAAAGATATATTATCAAAATGCTCCAGTAGTCCTGGGCGCTTTGTCTTTCTAAAATCTTTGATACCTTCAATTAATTTCTTCATAAAAAAATGGCGCCCTTATTTACTAAAGACGCCAACAAAAAATAATATCCAATTAAATTAGATGTGATCAATAATGATATCACGAGCCATAACTGTTTTACGACCGTCAGATTTTGCAGCTTCAACTCCCTTGCGACACAGTTTTTCTACTGCTTTGCTAAGTATGTCGACTGTTTCTGCAGAAGTATTGCAGTCACTGCTTTCTTTAATGAATTTCTTTACTTTGCTTGTTACAACTAATACGTCAGCCATGAATAACCTCCAAGTTAATCTCTCGGTATCCATTTAATC
>JBBKWS010000134.1:0-6087 GCA_037969075.1 Bdellovibrionales bacterium
TTAGATCCCTGGCCTCCACCTTTACCACCGGCAAAGTTTCCACCACCGCTAGATCCTGCTCCACCACCGCCACCTGAGCTAACAACAGAGCCTAAAAGTTTTAGTTGGTCGTTAGATAGATTTAGAGAAAAGTAATACAGACTTCCGTCAGCTGTATAAAGCATGGCAGGGCTTTGAGTTAATAAATTAGAGATGTATCTCTCGTGCTCGGTTTTTACAAATTGTGGATTGTTAGTATCGTTTGCATAGAGCTTGGCAAACTCAGGCTCTGTTAAAACGGGGAGCATTAAGTTTGCTGCCCTTAATTCATTTACTTCACTGGCCTTCATGGCTTTGGCTAAGTCACGAATAGAGTAAATGCGCCCAGCTTTAACTCCGCCTGGAACTTTTTTGAAATACGAATAAATCTTTTCATATTGCAATTCTACTAAAGTTGGCTCTTCAGAAACGCGAGCCTTGGCTTGTCTTTCTAGTTCACGCCTGCGCAGTTCACAATGCTGTTTGATAGTCATTTGGCGTTCATCAGTTCCGTACATCACTTTTATTTTTTCATTAAAATTTGAGGAAAAAAGTATTCGGTCACCGCAAAACATGTAGTTGTTACCACGAGGTAAATCGGCCCACTTACCATATGGATTATTAGGTGAATAGCTTGGCAGCTTCGCACCCTTTGGGGCAGCGAAGAGTGTCGGTAAAAGTAGAAGTAAAAACATCATGAAATTCACTCTTACTATATCGGAATGAAACGGATTTTATTTAGGGCTTTTAGCTAGTATTAGTGTCTCATTTTGGGACGGAATGGCGTTGTAGCAACTGAGGCGTCGGGCAAATAGAAGAATATTTAAACTGTAGATCTTATAAAAGTATGGGTATTTAAACTCTAAATATCATTTAAACGATATACATTTAATTTGGAGATTAACTACTGTTAGAAAGTCCCTATCGCAAAATGCTTGTACCCACTTTTTGTCAAATAGAACAACATATAATTACTTTTTTTCATATCCTCATATGAATCCTTCAAATTTACAAAATTATGGTACTATATATGCCAGAGGAAAAATGGACGATAAAATTAAAAGTTTTTTGAATAATAAAATTAAAGACGGTGTCTTTACAGGCGCTTCAGTCCTTTTCGGAAAACCATTTGAACCTTTAGTTCGAGTATACGAAGGTTCTTTATCGAATGATATCCCTTTGGCAATAAATGAGTACACTTTATTCGACTTACAATCGATTACTAAAGCCATTGGGACAGGTTTGTTATGTATTTATCTCGAGCAAGAAGGTTTGTTAAATCTGGATCAAGGTATTGAGACATACCTACCTATTTATGCGCCAAAGAATTTGAATAAGAAAAACATTACATTTAGACACTTGCTGACGCATTCTAGTGGACTGTCAGATATCGACCTAGAAGGAGAGCATAAAACTACTTATGATTTCTGGCATACGATCTTTTCTGCACCACTACATTTTGAACCTGGTACCGCTATTGAATACTCGGACCTCGGCTACCGAGTTCTAGGAAAGCTTATAGAACTGAAGTTTAACCAAAGCTTAGAAACCCTCACTAACAACTTATTGTTTTCTAAGTTAGATAAGAATAAAATTTCATATAATCCGATAGATTCATTTAATATTGCAGGGTGTCCTGATGCTCACGGAATCATTGACGATATACAAGTTAGAACATTAGGTGGAACACTAGGATGTGATGGGTTGTTTGCTAATGCTGGATCTATTTTTTCTCTATTGAGTATAATGACAACTAAAAATAAAATTTTGGAAGAGAAATTAGGCTCCATTTTAGCAAAAAATAGTTTTCCTTCTACTGCAAATCTTAATAGCCATTTTGATGTATTGTCTTCCGGATCTAAAACTCTAGGCTGGGAAGTAAACACCAAAAAATACAATTATTCAGGGAATTTCCATAATCCAACTTGTTTTGAAAAGGCAGGTGGTGCGGGTACTTTCATTTGGTTTGATCAAAAGTCGGAATATATTTTTATATACTTAACAAACCATGGTAAACCAAAACCCTTTGATGAAAGCTCATGGAATAAACTGGTAGCCGATGTTGGCCCTAATTCCCTTTCAGATATTATTTATGAAACTATCTAAATATCAATATGTAATTGTTATTATATTTTTAATTAGTATAGCTTTAGTAGCATTAATTCCTGATACGTATAGAGTAGATGCTATTTATATCGGTCAGTTTTTAATATTATCTTTATCACTATTAAAAATTAGTAATCAGATTAAAGTGCAAGTCGCAGTCATATCCTTGTTGCTAGCTGATGTTCTATATTATCTATTCGTTTATAAATTTGGATTCTCAACTGAAAATCTATATGTGGTTGCCCTTACATCTACTTTTTATGGAATTTCTTTCGCAAGTTTTTCTCTTTTGCTTATTGATAATAATACAAAAAAAATAAGTTTTTTTATTAAAGAAAAGTTAACCGCACCCGCCTTATTATTTTTTATAGCAGTGGCTATAATATATATTCTAATGCCCGGGCTACAGAAGTTTTTTAAGTCAGGTTTTGATTATAGTTTTCTATCACATTTTATCACCTTGTTTTTATCGCTACCCCTCGCATTGCTAAGCTATTTACATTTAACAAACTCTATTAATATAAAAAAACAAGCTGTATTGACTAGTTTGTTTATCTTAGGAATTTTAGATATAGGAATACAGCTAGAAACTATACGTTACGGCGATTTGAGATTTACTTTCTACGATATATTATGGTTTTCAGCTATAACCATATTCAGTTTATTTGTTAACAAAAAGTCATTTAGCTTACACTTGGAAGAGAAGAGAAGCATAGTGAATATAGCTAAAAAAGTATTTTTCTTAAGTGCATTGCTGCCCATGCTAATTATAATATGTTTTTTTCAATTTAAGAATGACATAACCCCTATGTATTTTATATTCTTAGTTGTCACCATATTCATTTTTGGGGTATTTTGTATTGGAATTATCCAATATGGTATCGAACAGTACGACAAAGAACTAAATGATTTTCAAAAAAACCCTTCTGAGTCAACGCTTTCAAAAATATTGGAGGAATCGCCGGTTGAATTTAAAAATTCTATTTTAATTATATGTAATAACGTATTAGATAAAGAAAATCATATTATTAGAGAGGAAAGAAAATACCTTTTAGAAACTAGTTCTTTCTACAAAAGAATGGCTCATGATATAGCATCTCCCTTGAGTGTCCTAAATTTAATATGCAGCTCTACCCAAAACTTCGACGATGAAAGGAGAGAGCTACTACATAAAGCAATGCTAAGAGTAAAGACTATCGCCGGAGACATCTTGAACAAAAAGGCTCTTACTAGTGCCGAATTAGATAAATCATTGCCCGCCACTAATATGCATGATCTTTTGAAATCAATTAATGAATTAATAATGACAAAGCATATTGAATTTAAGGGCTGCAACATCAAATTGGTCCAAGATGAAAGTGACAACACATATCAAGCTTATGCCTGTCTTTCTGATTTGAATAGAATTTTATCAAATATAATTAATAATTCAATGGCGGCTTTAAATGGTAATTCAGTAAAGGAAATTTTAATTCAACTAACTTTTAAGTCAGAGTATTTGAGAATTGAAATCAGTGATAACGGACCGGGATTTCCGAATGAAGTGCTAGTAAATAACCTTAGTAAACCTTATTCTTTTGGAAAAGCTGACGGAAGAGGTATTGGCTTGTACAGCGCTCACCGTATCATTCAACAATGGTGTGGAAACCTATATTTATTTAACGCTAATGGGGCTCATGTGGCGATTGATTTGCCGTCCGTCCATGACATAGATGATTTAATAGCTTCAGAATTATCATAGCAATGCTCAACCAAATCTAAAAAGAGTTTTATAATAGCACTACCTAGTGCCCCTTCTTCTTCCCCCGCCACTCCCAAGACACAAACTTAAAGCGCACATCGGGCTCGATCTTGTTGGTCTGAATCCTCATGGCTTTGCGCTTACACTGCTTTACGGTTTTGTTTTTAAATTTGTAGGTTTGAACGACTTGCTTGGCTTTTAACGTTTCGATGTCTACTTTGACTGTGCAAAGCGGGGCAGAAAACCCAGAGGTGAGATAAAAGTATATAAATATCAGCATACGTTCGTACCCGCTAACTAAGCACTAAGTATGCCTGCTCTAATGGCGTTTAATTGCACTTCGCTGCGCCTAAAGCGGCATCTGAGCCGCTACTTGTAACTCATAGGGAGAAATTGCCAACTTTATCTTTTTCCTTCATACTGCGCTCATGAAACCCATATCGATCATATTAGGACTCTGCTTTACTATTATAGCTGCGGTCATGCTGTATTTAGTAAAAGTTGGCGTAAGCATTAGAACCGAAGGTTTCATTAGGCCCTCTATTGTAGACGCTGATTTTACCAATGTTTCTACCGCTGTTTTTTCTAGGCTTTTTCCTGATTTTCAAAAATCACACTACATCATTTGGGGCTTACCTGAATACACCACTGAAGATGATAAAGTTGTAACTGATTTAAAAACAATCTATGAAGCCCATTTTAAAAAGAAAGTAACGATACTCTTAGACCCACTTGAAATTACAAAGGACGAAGTCGAAAACTGCGAAAGTCCTTGTTGGATTTTTTTACCGCAAGAGCAGGCTCACCAGCTAGCTCTCAATAAATGGATAGAAACTAATGTTTGGCATTTAAAGCGCGATTACATCACAATTACCTGGGTCGATTTTTTAAGACATCCCGAAGTTCCTGATTACTGTATAGAAGAAAAGCATTTAGATTATAAGTGTTTGCAGTTGGTAGCAGTGAGAGAAGTGGAAAGAAAATTTAGAGAAGAAAATAAGCGCTACTTTTTTATGAGAAAATACCAAGACAGTGATTTTTTCTTGTTTGTTGAAAAACTAAATCACCAGTAGGGTGCATCTACTGTGATATCACCTTCAACGGTGGCATTGCAGGCGCAACGATGTCCACTTGGTACATCTTTAATTTCTAGTAGAGTTTTTTCATCTTCTGTGGCTGGGGATAAATTGTAGCCGCCATCCGTGACCTGTAGCACACATTTTCCGCAAATTAGTTGCCCTTTGCACGAGCTGGCAACCGGCACCTGGTTTTTTAAAAGGGCTTTCATAAGGTTAGCACCCTCTTCTACCTCAACGGCAGGTCGTCCTTTTACAAATGAAATCTTAGGCATGGGATAACCGTACTATTTCTTTCTGCGTCAATCAATCAAAAGGTCATGAGCTCATGACAGTAGGAGGATCTTGTCATATACTTTGGTTTTAGCAGGAGAAAATACATGGAAAAGGTGATTATTATTGGTTCAGGTCCCGCTGGTTATACAGCTGCTTTGTACACAGCTAGAGCAAATTTAAATCCTCTACAAATCGAAGGCGAAGAGGTGGGTGGCCAACTAATGACAACTACTGATGTAGAAAACTATCCAGGATTTGCCGATGGAATCACGGGCCCTGAGATGATGGAAATTTTGCGTAAGCAAGCCGGCCGTTTTGGTACAAGATTTATTTCAAAGTTAGTAACCAAAGTGGATTTTTCAAAACGCCCTTTTACGGTGTGGGTAGGAAAAGACGAATACAAAGCTGAATCTGTGATTATCTCTACCGGTGCTAGCGCCAAGCTTTTAGGAATCCCATCAGAGAAAACATTTTGGGGTAAGGGCATTTCTGCTTGTGCTACTTGTGATGGAGCTTTTTTTAAAAATGTGGTGGTCGGAGTCGTTGGCGGTGGAGATACGGCCATGGAAGAAGCTATGTTTTTAACAAGATATGCTACCAAGGTTTACATCATTCACCGCAGTGAAGAGTTTAGAGCTTCTAAAATCATGTTAGATCGAGCAAAGAAAAATCCTAAAATCGAATTTATCATGAATTCAACCGTTGATGAGTACCAAGGTGATATTCAGCTCAAAAGTGTTCGCCTAATAAACACAAAAACTAACGACACAACCGATCTTGCAGTTGAAGGCCTGTTTGTAGCCATTGGCCACAAGCCAAATACAGATGTGTTTGCGGGCCAAGTTGAACTTCACGATAACAAATACATAA
>JBBKWS010000135.1:0-6952 GCA_037969075.1 Bdellovibrionales bacterium
TTAGCAGATACAATTATGGCTGCCGTTAAGGCTTTAGAACTATTAGCAAGCCCACTCTCTAAAAATTCAACAAAAAAGCTATCACCGCTATAGGTTTTTGTTATAAGAAGCATATAAAATCTGCCTTTGAAAGGCTGCAACGACAGAGCTATATATTTTGTATCGGGAGGAATTATGACAAAACGTAAGGTTCCAGAAATTAAACTAAAAGATTATACTTCAGGTAGCAGTGAAGAAAAACGAAAATTCGCAGATGATTTATACGTTGGACTTAAAGAATACGGCTTTATTATCCTTACCGATCATAATGTAAACACGAAGCTTTTAGATAAAGCTTACTCTATGTTAAAAACCTTCTACGCACTGCCAACAGAAGTAAAAAAATCATATATTTCTCCCTCTGGCAAAGGACAACGCGGCTATACTGCCTTTGGTGAAGAGCATGCAAAAGATTCTGATGTTCATGACTTAAAAGAGTTTTGGCACGTAGGAAGACAAGTAAGTGAAAACCATGCGTTTAAAAAATACTACCCTGATAATATTTGGCCGGATAAACATTTGGCAGAATTTAGAGAAGTATTTACTACACTGTATAATGATTTAAATACAGCGGGCGTTGCTCTATTAACTGCACTTTCAGAAAAACTAGATGTTCCAGAAAACTATTTTAAAGATATGGTCCACGACGGAAACTCTATTTTACGCCTACTTCATTACCCTCCTATTACAGAAGGTACAGACCCTCGCTGTATTCGTGCAGCGGCACACGAGGATATTAACCTAATCACTCTATTAGTAGCCGCCACTTCATCAGGCCTGCAACTTAAAGACCGTGATGGCACTTGGTTAAACGTAGACACAGATGCTAACAACTTGATTGTAGATGCTGGCGATATGCTAGCCCGTATTTGCAATGACGTAATCCCATCTACTACCCACCGTGTGATCAATACGCCTGAAGCTGGAAACTCTAGCCGATATTCAATGCCGTTCTTTATGCACCCTCATCCAGAAGCGGATCTGACTTGTATCCCGTCTTGCCGCGGAGAGGGTGAGAAATACGAGCCTATCTCATCGCATGAGTTTTTGATGCAACGACTTAAAGAAATTGGTCTTACAAAATAAGTAAATACACTAGCGATCTGAGTCTTCAGATCGCTGTGATTTTTAACAATTTTACAGACTTGCATAGTAATTTTTCGGAGGTATTCATTAAGAATACCCTCAAACTTCATATACACACTCTAGCTTTCATTTTTTCCTGTAATTACTGGCACTTAGTTTGCTTACTATGTACCTGTACGTTTCACCTCTAAGGAATAAATATGAACGCAAAAGTGATTTTATCTGGCCTTATTTTTTTAATACAATTTAGTGCTGCAATCTCTATTGCCCAAGATGAGGTTGTGACTGTGCTGCCCACTGAAGTTGTCATATTAGAAGATACTGCTAAAGAGCCTGAGATCAAAATTGACCAACAAAAATTAGATTGTGAAAAAGCCGTAGACACATACGAGGTGCAATTTCACTTAATGGTGCAAGCAAAAGTTGATAAAGAAAAAGCTGATGATGATCTTAATAACCCAAATCCGTTTTACTTTTTTTCTAGAGGCGCCAATGCGAGAGCTGTTAAAGCCAACCAAGAGCTCTTTGATGCTGCCTCTAAAAGCGTAGAATCAGCATTAGCCACCATCTATACTAGCTGCGGCCCTAGCGCAGTAGAATACATCAAAGAAGTTGAGCTAAGTGTATTGAAGTTTTTTAACAAGATCGAATCTAACTAATCTAAACAAGCCTTTACATTACTAGCAATCTTATCCAGCCAATTAAAATACGTATCCGTGCCTGATACCCCTACCTCAGCAGGCACTTGAACCCACTTTAAAACCTTTGGAAATATTTTTTTTGTTTGCTCAACCTGCGCAGCAGAAAAACCTGTATCATACACCATGCATTTAATTTTCTTTTCGCTGATTGTTTTCAATAAATTCTTGATATGAATGGGTCCAGGGCTTACCCCATGCGCTGACTCTACATGATCGACAACTTTTAACCCAAAATTGGCAGAAAAATACTCTAAACTTTCATGGTAAGTAATTAGATTTTTATTTTTTACTTTTAAAAACTCATTTTTCCAAAATGTATCTTTATCGTTTAGTTTTTTTACAAAGTCCGAATACTTAGCGCTAATCTCATTTTTATTCTCAGGGTATAGTTTTATTAATTCAACCTTCAAAGAGTCTACAAACTCTAAAACAACTAGCGGAGATTGTAAAAAATGCGGGTTTAAGCTGTGGTGCTTGTGATCATGATTTCCCATAGTAATGGGAGATTGAATTTTTAATCCCGCATAAAAAATAGCAGCATCTGCCGCAGATGTTTTAAGTAGTTTATCGAACCAAGAACTCTCTAGATCAAATCCAATCGCAACAAATAGCTTTGCCTTCTTAGCAAGGAGTACGTGTTTTGTATCTATTTCTAGGTGATGTGGATCTTGTTCTTTTTGCGCTAAGGATTCAACTTTAATTGAAGAAGGTAGAATTTCTTTTACAATAGATTTTAAAGTAGTCGTGGTTGTTACCACCACTGAGTTATTATTGGCAAAGCTAGGCCTTGCCAATAATAGCAAACAAACACTACATATCTTTATCTTGTTCAGAATCAAAATCAAATACCTCTAAAGATTCTTCACTAGTCTCTTCTGTAAAAGTGATCTCATTGACATTGTCACTTACCGGCGCAGCGGCAATCTCTTCACTGGCTTCAGCTGCTGCTTCGATTACAGCTTCGGCTTTAGCGAGCTCAACCTTTTCTGCTTCTGTTTGGTTGTAGCGCTCTAGCCAATTACGGTCTCTTGATGAAACCGTTTCGCCAAAATCAATAGCTTCCATAATTTCCTTGGCTTTTTCGGTATTAAGGCGATCTTTCTCTCGCTTCTTTTCTTCTTCAAAAAACGCTGTGGTTGTATCGATCTCTTGTAGTTTCTCTGTAATTTTAGAAAGCTCTTCTTCACTCTCAGAGTATGTATGTCCTTGAGCAAGTCCTAAGTTTTCAGAAACATCGGATAGAGTTTCTTTTTCTTCTTTATTTTCTTCTCCAATGCCCTCTGGAATCAATTGATCGATTTCACTTAATGAAGGTAGTTCACCAATATTACGAAGACCAAAAATTTGTAAGAAATTTTTGGTGGTACCATAAAGCATTGGCTTACCAGGTAAATCAGATTTACCAACAAAGTTAATAAGTCTTCTGTCCATTAGCGCGCGCATTAGATGACCTGATTCTACTCCACGGATTTGGTCTACTTCATTTTTAACAAGCGGCTGTTTATAAGCAACAATGGCAAGCGTCTCAAGCGCTGGCCCCGAAACTCTAAATGGACGAGATTTATGTAAGCGTTTAAGATGTTCTGCATTATCAACTTTTGTACGTAATTGAAAGCCACCTTGTACTTCTTCAAGGCTTACTCCGCGCTTTGCTCCTGCATATTCGATAGCTAAGTTTTCTAGGGCTTTTTTGATTTTTACTGTCTTTACGGTAGTGCCTACAAAAACTTGCTTAATAGTAGACAGACTCACAGCTTTCTCTGAAGAGAATAGTAAGCTCTCTATAATAGATTCAATTCTTTCATCTTCGATGAATTCAGTTTCTTCAATCTCAGCCGCTTCAAATGTATCAAGCTCAGTGCCCTCACTGATACTAGTAAGCTCCATTTCTTCTTGCTCAGGGTCTACTGTTTCTGAGGCTTCAACTTCTTCGTCTTCCCAATAGGCTTTTGAAAGAGCTAGCTCTTTTTCATCGAACTCTTCTTCTAACATTGGAACTTCGTCATCTAAATCTTTATCTTTTTTCTTCATTACTCTCGCCCCTACTAAACCGATTCGATACTATCTTCTGTTTCTATTAAATTTAATTCTTTTTCGGCCTGCAAAATATCATCATCCGTTGCTGCCTCTTCAATAAAACTTTCGTCATTTACATCTTCTTTTAAACTGCCCGACACTCGGTCGCTTACTTCAATTTCATCAAGTTCTACTGACTCATCATTCAAATAGTTTTGTTCTTCTAGTGTTAGTTGGCCCGAAGAATTAAAGTTAATAGGCTTATCTACAACCTGCTCATACTCTTCAACCTGTGATATAATATCACCAGTAACTACTTTTTTAGGTTCTAAGTATAGTGGTCCATAAGCTTCTTCTTGGGACAAGTCTACGTATCCTAGCTTTCCCAACTCTAACGAGGAAATAAAAGTTATAATCCAACGCCTAAGCTCGATCTCTTCATTTTCAAAGAACTCTTTAATTTCTACTTTTTGTCCTAGCACTAAACGATTACTCATCTCAAGAATCCTAGAGGCAATTGACTGCAAATCAATAGTAACCCTATGAGTGGCCTTATGGGCTTTTTTAACAACCCCGCGGTAGGCCTTGATAAGTGCGAACAGAGCATTGTCTTCTATCAGTAGATCGCCCTCATCTCCTTCAAAGTCTTCCCTTAATCCACGCGCCCAGAGATCGCGACCCAAAAGGGGACGCTCATACAATTGCTTTCCGGCTTCTTGAAATTTTTGATATTCTAATAGGCGCTGTACTAATGGTTTTCTTGGGTCTTCTTGTGTTTCTGCTTCTCCGTCATCTGTGTAGTTCGGAAGTAGCATCTTTGCTTTAATTTGAATAAGTGTTGCTGCCATAGCAATAAAATCGCCAGCTTGTTCTAAGTCGACGCTTTGTAACTGCTTTACATACTCAAGGTATTGGTTAGTGATTTTATGTATTGGAATATCATAGATATCCATCTCTTCTTTACGAATAAGATAGAGTAATAGCCCTAATGGTCCCTCAAATTGATCCAACTGTATTTGCATTCTAGCTGTCCCCCCAAGGACGTATATTCGCCATCAAATCAAGAGCTAGGGCATCTTTCAAGATTTCTTTATTTTCTGCCAAAAAAACGAGCGTTAAAGAACTCATAACAGAGTCTTCTCGAATATACCCACTAAAAACTGAAAGGACCAAAATATAGGATAGCGTAAAAGTGAAAGTACCCCGCCTACAAATAACAACAATAATAAAATACTTAGCATTTGTTGATGCTGCTCTAGCTTATAATTGATGTGCGCAGGCAAGAACCTAGCTAAGACCTTGCCACCATCTAGAGGGTGTATGGGAATTAAATTAAAAAAAGCTAATGCCAAATTAATTTGAACAAATACAGTCAATAAGTGCATCGCCGCTGATTGGTATTGCCACGTTACTAAGTGACCAAAAACCATAACCAAAGAAAAAGCTCCAACAATAGCTAATAGAACATTTGAAAGCGGACCCGCTAATGCGATCCAAAACATGTCTACTCTGACATTCTTTAAGTTTCTGGTATTCACCGGAACAGGCTTTGCCCATCCAAAAAACACCGGTAAACCCGTTATAATTACCATTAGAGGCAATATAAATGTGCCCACGGGGTCAGCATGAACCAACGGATTAAGACTCAACCTACCCATAGTTTTGGCCGTATCATCACCCAGTTTCATTGCGACCCATCCATGCGCAACCTCATGAAAACACAGTGAAAAAAGGAATGGTATGAAGTATAATCCTATCTTCGAAGCTATCTCTAAAAAATCCATGTGTTAAACCTAGCTTAGCCCCTATTAAGAGTCTACTTTTTAAAGGATATGCCTTCGAAATCCAATGTGGTTAAAATTACAGGCCCCAATGTATCCTTTTCATCGTGGTGCCTTTTAGCTACTTTTTATAAAAACTTTAAATTATAACCTGTCCTTTGGTTCTTTAAATGACAATTTTTGGCTCGTATGCCGCTAATCGCGCATCTTGTTTCTCTCAAGTCTCATTAATAACACAGAGACAGTGGTATCAGCCTTGCATTTAAATAGTTTAACCCCCCAAGAGGCGGTTAGCCCACGTCCCCCCCCTTTAGTAGGCTGACCGCTTCGACTTTTTCTCCTAAAAAAAACAATATCAAAGATTGCCAATAAACCGCTGGGTCGCTATCTTTTTGTATTCATTAATTTGATTAAGGAGACACCGCAATGGATACACGCCAAGCCCTAACCACATTCTCTGATGACGAAATTGCTTTTCGTGATGCTGTAAGAAGTTTTGCAGAAGGTGAAATTAAGCCTATACGCCTACAAATGGACGAGAAAGCAGAGATGGATCCAAGCTTACTTCCAAAGTTATTTGAAATGGGATTAATGGGGATCGAAACTCCTGAAGCTTACGGTGGCTCAAACACCTCTTTTACTATGGCTTGTATTGCTGTTGAAGAAATCTCTAGGGTAGATGGTTCCGTAGGAGTACTTGTCGATGTACAAAACACGTTAGTAACCAATGCTTTATTAAAACATTGCACCGACGCACAAAAACAAAAGTTTTTACCTAAAATGGCCAGAGAGTGGGTGGCATCTTACTGCTTATCCGAATCCTCCTCAGGGTCAGATGCATTCGCTTTAAAATTAAAAGCAGAAGATAAGGGCGATACCTTTGTATTAAATGGTCACAAATTATGGATTACAAATGCATATGAAGCCAATTTATTTTTGGTGTTCGCCAACTTAAACCCAGAGCAAGGCTATAAAGGCATCACTGCGTTTGTAGTCGAAAAAGGGATGAAGGGTTTCACCGTTGGTAAAAAAGAAGATAAGTTAGGTATTCGCGCTAGTTCTACTTGTGAACTAATTTTTGAAAATTGCGTAGTTCCTAAAGAAAATGTAATTGGTCAGCTTGGTAAGGGATATAAGATTGCTATCGAAACTTTAAATGAGGGACGTATCGGCATCGGCGCACAAATGATTGGTATTGCCGGCGGCGCTTATGAAGCAGCCTTAGAATACATAAAAGGCCGCGAACAATTTGGTAAATCCTTAAGCTCTTTTCAAGGTGTACAATTTCAGTTAGCTGAAATGCGCATTGATTTAGAAGCAGCAAGACTT
>JBBKWS010000136.1:0-13698 GCA_037969075.1 Bdellovibrionales bacterium
GGGACTAGATCCAGAGGAAAAGGCATTGGTCCATTTAAAAAAGGCGCCTTTCATGTGGCCTTAAACACCAAACGCCCAGTCATCGGAATGGTTGCCACAAAATACGATTTTGATTTAAATAAATGGAAAAGTGGAACTGTAGGATTTAAAGTTTTAAAGCCGTATTACATCACTTCAAGTGAAACGCTAGATACTGACATACAGGCTATTCACCAAGAGTTTGTGAACTTTCAAACCTCTTACGTTAAGTCCTAATAAAAAAGGCCTCTATTATATATCTCTTCTGTAATTTATAGGTTTTCAAGTCAAACTAATGCCTTTTTATATCCAAATCAACTTTACCTTGTAGAGAGCGATACGTATTTGCCCTAGCACTGGTGGTATCTGCGTGCTGCTCTTTATACATGATCAGCCGATAGTTTCCACCTTCATTGTTGTAGCCATAAAGTCTACTGCCGCCACCCTTGCCGACGATTTTTAACTCAAACAAATGGCTCTCTCCCGATGAGACCGTCAACCTAATAAGTCCTGGCGTCGATTTCCCGCGGGATGCACCATGAGTGATAGCTCTTAAAAAATGCTTACTCACATGCACTGCTCTATAATCTAAATCCCAAAAAACCTCTTTTACCAAAGACTCTGAAAAAGAAACTGTGATAGGTCCCGTTCTTGTTTCAACATGGTAAATACGATCCGGAAAAATTAAGGCAGGGTCCTCTAGCAGCTCATTAAATTCAAAGGTATTTCTTCTTTTAGATTCTCTCGCTAAATCAAAAGAAGCGTGATCTAAATGTTTCTCTATGTCTTCAGCTCTTTTTCGAAGTTGTGGCTCAGTGATTTGGCCATTAATAACATCTGCGGTTAAATGATCTATTGCCAACACTAATCTTTCTACTTCACGTGTGTCAGGAGTATCTCGACCGAATAGGGTTGCGTATTGCTCACGTACCACCGCAAGCCTACCCTCATACTTTTCGACGACCTCTAGAGGCTCGGCAAATAACACCTGAATATCACAGGTAAGACCTGCATATGCATTTATAAAAAGTAATGTTAAAATCATTAATTAATCCCAAAATCCCTAATGTATTGAATACCTGCACAGTAGTGGATTTTAGGTAAATAACAAGAGACCCTAAAAAGTTTACTCGGTATTCATTAAATATTAAGTGGGTTGGCAGGCTCTGCTATCATCTCTTTTGATTTAACAGCTGAAGGAGCAAAATTATCATACGCAGCTTTAACGGCTTGATGAGACTCTTCGACTAAAGCTTCAAGGCTGCGATTAGGATCAAATACTATGGGCTGCAAAAAATCGATATCAACCACAAGGCCTGGCTGCATAACAAAAGATAAAAAGTGCAGTCCAAAGTTCATATCCCCATACCAACAAACTTTATCACGATTTTCTTTAGTCACTGGTCTTTTTCCAAGGTATCTATAGTTAATACAAATTGGCTGCACGTCAGCTTCAGCAAAAATCGCTGCATTAAAGAGCGGACGACGAAAACGTATGACTTCATCCCCATTGGTACTAGTGGCTTCAGGGAAGATTGTAATGGTAAGATTTTCTTTAAGGCCTTGAGTGATCTCTTGAATTTCATTTTGTATATTCACTTTATTTCGTCTCTCAACAAAGACACAAGAGGCAAGCCTACAAATCCAACCAAGAATCGGAGTGTCTCGCATCTCTTTTGAGGTTACATAAGAGGTAGGGTAAAGTGCCGCTAGAAAAAAAATATCCACATAAGACATGTGGTTAGAAACCACAAGCTTACCCTCTAACTGACTATAGTCACCACTAACCTTTAACTTTATGTTTAAGGCTGACAACATCCACGAAGTAAACGTTTGCAGTACTCTGGATAAAGTTTTTCTTTCAGTCCATACATTCTTTGAAAACATATGTATTACCATAGCTACATGTATGAAACCCATAACTACAAAGACAGCACCAAGTAATTTAAAAATTCTTAACATAAAATTACCATCTTGAGTATGTACCCCGCTTAACTGCGCGCGATGCCAACAGCATCAATGCGATTAAGCTAAAAGTTGATATCATCAATGCAAAATTAACATTAACATCCGATACGCCAACTAGACCATATCTGACACCGTTGATAAAATATAACATCGGATTTATTTTTGAAAGCCCCTGCCAAAAAGGATGCAACAAATCAATAGAATAAAAAACTCCACCTAAATACATCAAAGGTAGCAATACAAAAGATCCAATGGCCGATAATTGATCAAAGTTTTTTGCCCAAAAAGAAACGCTTATCCCTAAAAGTGAGAAACTAACACCGCCGATACATAAAAATGCAAGGAGGTATAACGGAGAATATATTCCAATAAATTCATGATATTGAATAAAGTAAAATACCGCCCCAACAGTAAATGTAATTACTCCGACCATTAAACCTCTTGTAAGACCACCCAGTGAAAATGCCCAAAGAATTGTTTGTGTACTAAGCGGAACAATTCGCATGTCTTGTAATTCGCCATGAAATTTAGAGTTAATGATAGAAGATGATGTGTTTTGAAATGCATTATTTAAAACTGACATCATCACTAAACCTGGTATTAAAAAAGCTAAATAGGTAATGCCTGATTTTAACTCGATGCTAGCGCCAAGACTTACGCCAAAAATCAATAGGTATAGTGATGAGTTGATTATAGGAGTAACTACAGTTTGCCCAATAACTCTTAGAAATCGTCTAACTTCTCTTTTATAAAGGGTTGAAAAAGCAATCATGTTTCTGCCCCTAATACTTTTAAGAACGCGTCCTCTAAATTACCTTCTTTTATTTTGAAGTCTTTAACGGCAGTCACATCTAAGCCAATCTTTCCCATAAGTTGGCCAAACTCCATTTGAGAGGGAACTTTAAAAATTAACTTAGTATCTGTCTGAGAGATCAAATACTCACTAGTTACTTTTGATACTGCATGGGTTAGGACGATTTCAATTTCACGATCCGTGAGCTCACTAATAATTTGCTTTGTATTGCCGACTCGTAAAATTTTTCCATTACTAATGATCCCTACGCGCTCGCAAAGCTGCTCTGCCTCTTCTAAATAATGCGTAGTTAATAATATCGAACAGCCTTCTTGATTTAACTTTCTAACAAACTTCCAAAGTGAGTTTCTTAGCTCAATATCTACACCTGCTGTAGGCTCATCTAATAACAATAGCTTTGGTTTATGGACCAGTGCTTTAGCGATCAATAATCTTCTTTTCATTCCACCACTAAGTTGTGCGACTTTCTTATCTTTATGCTCCGTTAAACCTAAATTTTCTAGCAAAAAATCGATATGGTTTTTATTATTAGTGATCCCATAATAACCAGAGATAAAGGTAAGTATCTCTTCAACCGTAAAAAATCCATGACTGACGGTCTCTTGCGGTACCACACCCACTAAATATTTAGGAGTCATGTTTTGTGGATGCACGGTTTCGCCAAAAACTTTCACTTCACCTTTTGAGGCTTCTATTAAGGTGGCAATGATTGATATCAGTGTAGTCTTGCCCGAACCATTGGGTCCCAGTAGGCCAAAGATTTCTCCTTCATTCATAGAAAAAGAAATTCCCTTAAGAGCTGCAAGTTGACCATAGTATTTTTCGACTGAAATAACTTCTAGTGGTGACATAAGAAAGGGATATAACACTAAATATGAGCTGAGTGTATCAGCAGGTCTCGTATGCTTGGTTTTAACGCTTTTTAATGCAGAGCTTCTTTTATTTTACAAGACCTGCATCTCGCAGTAATCCCTCCGCAGAGATATCAGAAAAATCTTCAGATAGATTCGTCATTAATTTTTGTAAATGCTCTATAGCATTTTTTTGTCTGGCAGTATTCTTAGATTCTAGCCCATCTGCTAAGCCTCGCCACTCGGGGGATGCCAGCAGAAGCTCTTGCATAGACTTAGTAAATATATCAGCCCATGTCGGTTGGCTAAAGGTAAAATTTAGGGAAAGTGAATCTTCCTCGGCTGTCGTTGTATGCCAATAGCCTCTTGGCACAAACAAAACACAACCTGGCTCCATTAAAACTTCTATCGCATCATCTGGGATTTCACTTGGTAGCACATCATGAAATTGCTTTTCAAGCGCTTTAGAAATTTCAGGCGCACCCATGGTGAACCTTTCAGTAGGGTTTACGACCGATTTATTTGGAGCTAAAATCCAGCTTTTTTTACCTTTTACCTGTAAAATAAAATTTACATTAGCATCAAAGTGGAGCCTGGTACCTGCCCCTTTTGGCGTAGCGTAGGCAATCGATCTAGCTTTACATAAATTGTTTTCTTCCCCGCCTGTCACCAACCCTAAGTCACGACGAATATTATTTAAAGCTGTGGCAACCTTACAATCTTGTATTTGCATCGAATCAAAGACCAGTGTCATTTGATTGCGATATGCTTTTAGAGCGTCTTTTGAATCTAAGTGAATCGAAGAGTACTCATCATCAAAATCAGGAAGACAAGCACGAACTTTCAAAGTTCTAGCTGCTACAATTGACTCTAAGCTTTGAACTTGAGTAGAACCAACTAAGGCCTGCAGTTTTCCGGTTTGAGCCGCAATAAACAAAGGCTCTTTGGGCCAATGTGATTTTAAAAAATCTTCAGTGGACATCGGAGATAACAGGTCGGATAGGTTAAAACTTTGCATGTCGCAAGGTAACAGTACCAAAGGTAATAGTCGAGATGCAAATCATCTACGGGTTTACTTTGACAATCTTAGCTAAATCTTTATAAGTGCAGCATGCAATTACAGCCATTACTTAAAGGTAAGCACGTAACACTAAAACCACTTTCAAAAGCACACTTTGCTGATCTCTTTCTTGTGGCGTCTGACCCTAAGGTGTGGGAGCAACACCCGAGGTCAGATAGATATAAAGAAGATGTGTTTGCGGAACTTTTTGAACTTGGTTTAAAATCCGAAGGTGCCTTTGTTATCGTAGACAATATTACCGACTATATTATAGGTAGCACTAGATTTTACGATTTTGATCCCGTAAAAAACCATGTGATAATTGGCTATACATTTATAGCGACAGAATATTGGGGAAAAGGTTTTAATCGCGAAGCGAAACATTTACTTTTAAATCACGCATTTCAGTTTGTTGATACGGTTTTATTTGAAATAGGAAAAGCAAATATAAGATCACAAAAAGCAATCGGTAAAATTGGAGCAAAGCTTTTTAATGAGTTAGTAGTAGATGATAGTCCGCATTTGATTTATAAAATTGAAAGAGCGGACTTTCAAAAATCTATTATCTAGTCGGCTGTATTGAGGTGGCAAACACCACCTCTGGGTTTTCTTTTACAGCCCAATTAAGATCCCACTCTTTTTCTAAAAGCACGACTTGCTCGCCGTAGCCATCTTCAGCTTTAAGCATGGAGCCTTTAATGTCACCCGTGTAGGGCCTATTGTCTTTTGTACGAGGCCATCTAACAACCGCATAGGGCACGCTAATTAATTTAGCCTCAAGATTATATTCTTCTTTAATACGAAACATCATCACTTCAAATTGCAAAACCCCAACAACGCCAATCACAGGATCTTGACGACCAATATGGGGCTCAATAAAGATCTGAATACTTCCTTCTTCAGAAAACTGTGTAAGCGCTTTTTCTAGATGCTTTCGCTTAGAGGCATCGATCAATTTAATTCTACCAAAAATTTCGGGGCTAAATCTTGGGATACCACCAAATTCAATTTTTTTACCATTACTTACCGAATCACCCACGCGAAAATTTCCGCTGTCATTAATTCCAATAATATCCCCAGAATAAGCTGTATCTACTGTTGTTCTTTCATCCGCCATAAATTGATTGGCATAGGCCAGACGAACTTCTTTATTTAGGCGCATATGCTGCACCTTCATGCCGCGTTCAAATTTACCCGAGCAAATTCGTAAAAATGCAACGCGGTCACGGTGACGCTTATCCATATTGGCCTGCACCTTAAACACAAAGCCCGTAAAAGTTTTATTTTTAGGATCTACTATTTCTTCACCAGAAAATCTAGCAACTGGTGGTGGGGCGTATTGTTGAAAGATATCCATAAACGTAACCACACCAAAATTATATTTAGCTGACCCCCATGTTAATGGACTAACTTTTCCGGTAAGAACATCCTCTATTTTAAGGTCCCCTAGGGCAATATCTACTAATTCGATCTCTTCTCTAAATTGTTTTAATACATCCGCTTCTGAGATCTTTTGATCAAGTATTGGATCATTATAATCACTTACCGAAAATGTCTCTGTAAGCATCTCTCCATTTTTGATTTTATATAAGCTTACTTCTTTTTTATGACGGTGATACAAACCCTGAAACAACATTCCAATGCCAATAGGCCAAGTGATTGGATAGCATGACATTTTAAGAGTACTTTCTACCTCATCAATTAGTTCTAATGGGACCTTGCCATCTCGGTCGACCTTGTTGATAAATGTAAAAATAGGAAGTTGACGGTACCTACAAACTTCATAGAGTTTTTTAGTTTGTAATTCGACACCTTTTGCCACATCGATCAACATCACCGCAGAATCGGCTGCGGTTAGAGTTCTGTAGGTGTCCTCAGAGAAATCTTTGTGACCAGGAGTATCCAACAGATTTACATGCAAACCTTTATATTCATATTGCATAACAGAGGAAGTAATAGAGATTCCTCTTTGCTTCTCCATTTCCATCCAATCAGAGGTCGCA
Source organism: Bdellovibrionales bacterium (assembly GCA_037969075.1). Classification (GTDB taxonomy): domain Bacteria; phylum Bdellovibrionota; class Bdellovibrionia; order Bdellovibrionales; family UBA840; genus JAGRAL01. Next base: position 6,715 of record JBBKWS010000136.1, read on the forward strand.
GCCTTTGAGCCAGCCTTTCCCTTAACTTCACCAGCAGTATGAATTGCACCGCCATGATGGAGGAGTTTTTCTGTTAATGTGGTTTTACCAGCATCAGGATGGGAAATGATTGCAAATGTGCGTCGTCTTTCGACTTCTTCTTCGAATGTCATAGAGCTTCAGACACTATTCTAGAAACTAGCTGGTGGCAAGAGGCTCTGATGTAAAAAAACCATTCTCCATAAACCCCTGAAAATAGCTTTGCACCTTTTCTGGGCTTAAGTTACCTGCGGCATTAATAGCTACCTCAATTGACTCCCCAGTTTGAAGGGAGGTGATAATAGCTGCGGCGGCTGGCTCAACCTCATAATACTCAATATCTTCGTTGACCACAATAACAACATCTTGCTGCTTAGGTGGATACAGTTTTTCGTCTTCATAAATACTGGCAATTGGATATTTCGATTGAATCAATCGAACCGAAGTTTTTAAGAAAATTCTACCTGCTTCGATGTCATTGGCCGTAACTTTTGGTTGCTCTGAATAATATTCTAATTCAAAAAGATGCCATTCAAATTTGGCTAGATCACATAAATCTTCAGACATTTTTTCATCTCGCATAAATTTTGGCAGATTACGACCAAGCTCAGCTAATGTGTAGTTTGTGGATGGATAATGATAAATATAGTCTTTGAGTATATCTTGAAAAACTTTTTTGCCCAGAATTGCAAGTAACACTGGAAAATCTTCCATCAATGAATCCACTTGCCTTGCCCAGAAAGCATACGAATACACTTGCATGCGCTTTTCTTTATTGAATGCTGTCGTCTCTAACATATTATTCTTTAGATCTACCGATACAAAATCCTTGCGTCTTTGCAAATTTCTTTCTTGTAGCTCTTGATAGAATATCTTTTGCCAATCCTTAAGGAGCAATTGCCACCCCCCGGTTCACAAATTTTCTAGCTATATCTAAATGTTCTATTAATTCAGATAAAGGAGGAATCTTATCATCCCATTCAATCATTGTAGATACTGGCTTGTGGCGGCGAAGCATGGACTGATATAACTGCCAGGTTTCTTCTCTAACTGGATGATCATGAGTATCTATCATATAATTTTTTTGGTCTGAGGGGCCCGCTAAGTGAACTTGCCCGACTCTATGCCATGGAATTTTATCTAAATAAGTTTCGGGATCAAATCCATGGTTGAATGAGCTAACAAAAATATTATTTAAATCTAATAAGATGCCGCAATCCGCTTGATTTGCGACTTCTGCTAAAAACTCAGCTTCATTCATTTCTGAAAAACTAGCCTCTACATAAGAAGACACGTTTTCAATTAATATTTTTCTCCCTAAAAAATCTTGCGCTTGTTTAATTTTTTTAACTGTATTTTCTATAGCTTCGGTTGTGTATGGTAAGGGCAATAGATCATGAGAATTTTTTGTAAGCACTCCTGTCCAACACAAATGATCAGACACCCAAGCTGGTTGAACAACTTCTATTAACTGTTTCCATTTTTTTAAGTAATTTTGATTTAAATCATCAGTAGAGCCGATGGATAAGGATACTCCATGCAAACATATTGGATAATCGTTTCGAATCTTTAACAGATCATCTATTGAGTTTGTAAGAGTGGTATTCGATAAGCCTAGATAGTTTTCGGTAATAGCTTCAAACCAATCTACCTTGGGTTTAGTTTTAATGATCTCATCAATGTGTTTATTTCTAAGACCAAGACCAAAACCTAAATATGGGAACATAAAAATCCTTAAAGTTAGGAGACCTTGCGGTCCCCTAAGGTAATACTACTCTTCAGTAGGCTCTTCTTCCGCACTGCAACCGTCTTTACCGTCACAACCATCTTTTGCTTTACAACTGTCTTTTTTCTCACCTTTACATTTGTGATCTTTTTTACCTTTAGCATGTTCTTTTTTAGCATGCTTTTGATCTTTTGCTGAAGCTTTATCAGCAGTAACTGTACCCGCTAATAAACCAACGATAGCAGCTGCACTTAAAATTTTGGAAATAGAATTCCCTTTCATTCCTTACCTCTTTTTTTGCAGTTCACACCATGTGAACTATAGAGTATAATTTTTCGCTTTGTTTGGTTGCTTGTCCAACTATATTTGCCTTTAATCAGAAGGTTTATACTTGACCGATGGGTAGGCTAGGTAGCAAAGATTATGTTTCAATTTTATAAGGAGAGCCTATGTCTATGATGAAAGAATTTAAAGACTTTGCAGTTAAAGGTAATGTAATTGATTTGGCTGTTGGTGTGGTCATTGGCGCCGCTTTTGGTAAAATTATAGCCTCTTTAGTTGCCGACATTATCACTCCGTTGTTAGGGCTAGCTATAGGTGGTGTTAGTTTTAAAGCCCTCAGCCTAACCTTAGTAGAAGCTACCGCTGATGCGCCTGCTGTTGCCATAGCTTATGGCAGTTTTTTGCAGCAAATTTTTGATTTTACAATTATTGCATTTTCGATTTTTATGTTTATAAGAGCCTTTAATTCGTTTAAACGAAAAGAAGAGGCTACTCCTACAATTCCACCAGTGCCAACTAAACAAGAATTACTTTTAGAAGAAATCAGAGATCTTTTAAAAAAGAACTAGAGTTCGTAATTTCCTGAGCTCACTCTTAATACCTTTACATTTATCTTACCATCTCTGGAGCCCGGAAGCGCTTCAGAGACAATTACAACAAACGCTGATTCAGTACCCTCTTCTCCTAAATTTCCAGTAAGCTGGCAAATACCAACTTCTGGAATATAAGAATGGGAAGATAAACAAACCATAGAGTCATCTAAGTACACAATATCAGAGTCAGCATTAATGGCCGCTTCTTGTTGAATATAGCCTATGTTTTTTTGCACGTAAGCTTTTGTTAGTGCCCCTGTTTCTAAAATCATTCGAGGGGGTTGATCGTTAGCTGTAGCGGATAGAGACAGTAGTAATATAAAAATGTAAGTAAGCTGTTTCATAGTAAAAACAGCCTCTCATGATTCTTTTTATAATTGTATTATCATTATTGTATACTGGTTATGCGTTTTTTGCATAACCAACTGCTTGTATAATAGACTTATGGGCTCAGTTTTAACTTTCTAACAATATGGTTATATTGATCGCACACATATAAATCGCCCACATTATCAAACACGATAGAACTAGGATTATAAAGCCTTGCGTCTGTTCCGTTAGCCCCTTCTTGCGCGTAGTTCAGCGGAGAACCAGCAACTGGTGTAGATTCAAGCGCTCCTAAAACCGTAGTAATAATACCTGTAGATTTATTGATACATCTAACATTGTGACGAGCTTGCTGAGAAAAACAAATTTTTGTAGCATCTTGAGCAATCCCCTGCGGAGTATTACATCTAGCACCAATAGAGAGAACGTTTTCATTCGCACTGCCAGTAGTTCCATTGTTACAACCTATAGTCCCAATTTGCCCTGCTGGTATTGTCACATTTGCAATTGTCACTGGAGTAGCGCCAAAATTTGCATATCTAATCTTTGCATTATTTCTATCAGCAATAATTAAATTACCTAAACTATCAGTCACAATACCTGTAGGTCTATTTAATGTAACGACTGTCAGGCCGCCTAAGTTTGACGTACCATTTGTTGTATTTCCACAAATTCCAACAACCGTAGTGACAACACCTGTGCTATCTACTTTTCTTATACAATGATTTACATGATCAGATATGTATAAAACTCTTGATACTCCAGTACCAAAACCTGCCACATCATTTGGATTATTAAATTGTGCAGAGGTTGCTTGCCCTGTATCACCGCCATAACCCGCGCCTAATAAATAATCACCAGCTAGTGTAGATACACTATCATCAAGTATATACTGACCAAAGAAAGTATTATCAGCACCTGTACGGTTCCAACCTCTTATATTATTACCAATTGAATTCACATTTACTAGAAGCCCATCACTAAAACTAAAAAGGCCTGACACATAAGTGTTACCACCAACGTTTGTTCGTAAAAACACGTTTGAAGGGATGTCATTTTCCGTTGTTGGATCCCCCGCCCCTCGTCCCATTGCCGTAGACACACGGCCATAGGCATCGACTTGTCTTACGCGGTAGTTGTTAGCATCAGTAAAAAATAATTTTCTATCTGTTACATTATACGATAAACCTGAGGGATAAATAAATAGATGCGATGTTGAAGGCAGTTCTACGTCACCCACAAAGCCTGATCTTGCTTGCCCACTACCCACTAAATCTGTAACTTTTGAAGTAGCGCCAAGTTCTAAACGTCTAAGTCGATTATTGCTATAATCCGCAAAAATAATTGAGTTAGTAGCTGCATAGTACACCATGCCTTGCGGATTATTTACTCTGGCGCTAGAAATTGTTACTCCAGAGCCATTATACCCAGCCATGTTGTTGGCGCCCGTAAAAAACGTCAATCGCTTTGCTCCGTTTGTTGGAACCGCTATATCCCCGTAGGTTGCCGGCGAACCAGTATTATTACCCACCGTAATCCCATCCATATTACTGTAATTATGCGCCACAAATATTGAATTACCGACTACCAAGATTCCAGAAGGATTCGCGATAGGTATCCCCATTGGCGTTGCAGCACTTTGTACAGTAGTAGTGGCTGTTGTACCATCACCAAACATCGCACCTATTGTATTGTTATTTATAGTTGTAGTGCCCCAAAATGTTTTATTAGCTCCGGATTGATTGGCAAAATAAATTCTATTTAAATTATTTGAAGCAACATATACACCGTCAGCTGTCGCATCCAGTGCACCGATGTTTTTGGCAGCCGTACTAAACAAAGCACCTTCTCCTGCGCAAGCTAAACCGTTAGCACAAATATATGTTCTGGCTGTGTCGTTAGTTAAGTCCCAACGCTTTATACGGTTGTTATTTGCGTTATCCGCATAGCAGCTGACATATAAATAAGTACCCTGAATGTCTACATCATACGGATTATCACATCGATGGTTCGTCGCTGGCCCATCCATTACATGCGTCGTACCATTACCTAAAACGGATGCAATTACACCTGACGAGGTTACCTTTTTAATTTTATTACCAGCGTACTCGGCAATATATAGAGTACTTGTGGACTGGTCGTACGCTAAACCTCTTGGTTGGTTTAGTGAAGATTCAATCGCAAAGCCATCTGGACCCGAAGCGGCCTCGCCAGTACCTGCAACCACTTTAATTTGTCCAGCAGGAATTAAGACATTTAATCTAGTAACGTCACTTGCCGTTCGATTCCAATACCAAATTACGTGATTGATAAAATCAGAAAAGAATGGATTACTTAAATCATCTAAAGCCACATTAATAGGAGAAATTCGAATACCTTGCTGTGATGTGGTTGGCGTAAGCCCATCCCCAATACTAGGAGAGCCTGCATAAGTACAAACTTTGCCCTGAGTTAACTGATTACAAGCCGTAGGAAAATAATTTACTTCAGCAGTCCATGTATAAGTATCTGAAATTGACCCGTCACTAACTGTAACACTAATATTTACAGACCCAACAATAGAGGCGTGCCCTGTTAATACTGCTGTGCCAGTAGTCCCAACTAAATATGGGGATGCTAAACCATTTAATTTCCAAGTATATGTTAACACATCACTGTTTGGATCCACGGCACTAATGGTAATATTAGTTGTATCACCAACACTCACCTTCGGCGTACCAGTTGTAACAGGCGTTAATACAGGTGGGCCGTTTACTTTTACACTCCAAGACTGCTCATCCGAAGAGGAGCTATCAGAAGCATGAACTAATAATGTCCTTGTACCAATGTTGCCAGCATTTGCTGTCATACTATAAATTGCTGAGGATCCGTTTTGTACTTCTGTAGAGTTCAAACTCCACTTATAGTTAATAGCCTGTGCTGGTGGCGCTTTAGCAACCACAGAAAAATCTACGGTCTGTCCCTGCTGAATAACAACAATAGTATTAGATGGTAAAAACTGAGTTATGGTGACAGCATCCACATCTTCGGATCCACCACCTGCTAAATCGTCTAACCCACCACCACCACCACCACCGCAGGCAGAAAGTGAAACCAATGCTAATACTAGAAGTAACTTTTTCATAACCTTATTATCGGCTAAACAATCTAAATACAATACCGTGAAATTATAGATTCTTATTATGAAACAAAGATTCTTAAAATAAGCTGAGAATTCTAATAATGAGACAAACTCGACTAATTGATAGCGTCATGGGGTTACCTAGACCAAACTACTGAGTCTACTATCTTACGTCTAGAATATAACGCTCCCCCTAATTCAAATCTTAAATAGATCCGAGAAATTGGGTAGTGAGGATTAAAATGCGTAATATTATCAAACATCTAGGTAAACTTTATTTATTTATAGCCTTAATAGGCTGTAGCACAGCTAATTTACAAATCCAAACTGAACCAACAGAATCAGTAATTACCTCTATCGAAAATGGAGCTGAAAAGAAATTAGGCGTAAGCCCACTTATATATGATAAAAACAATTACCCGTTTCAGGATCAAAAATTAATACGACTTGTTATTGAAAAACCAGGATATTTAAAAGAGCAAATCGTAATTGAAAATGAATACTTTATGAAAACAGGTCAAATTAATGTAAAGCTGACGCCCGTTGCAAACTGGAAAGAAGCTTCACAAGATCCACAGGCCAATAAATACTTAAATGACGTGGCCGCGATGGCAGCAGAAATACAAGCCATGACAGTCAAAAAAGATTTTGCAAACGCAGAGGCACTAACAAAGTCATTAATCAGTCGTTACCCAAAGCTTTCTGTTGGTTACATATTAATAGGTAATATTTATTATCTACAGCGTCGAGTTGGAGATGCTACACAAGCCTACTCGAAAGCACTGGATTTAAACCCTGGTGATCAAGAAACTAAGAATATTTTAGATAGACTTAAAGGACAAACTTTTTAAAAAAGAGATATTATGGTACATTTATTAGGTTTTATATTAGCAATATCAATGATCAAAGTCTGTTTC
>JBBKWS010000137.1:0-9756 GCA_037969075.1 Bdellovibrionales bacterium
ATTGCATCCGTAATAATACTTTTTGGGTCCTTCTGGCTGTATACTTATAAAATGCGGTTGTTAATTAGCCAACCAGACTATACAAAAAAATAATCCGCAGAATGTACAAAGGAATCGCATGAAGACAGTTGTTCTCGTAGGAGCTGGACACGCTCACTTAGAGGTGATCAAAGCCCTCTCCACAGAAGAGATAAAGAAAAACAAATTCATTCTAGTCTCGCCTACAAAGGAAACCTTTTATTCAGGACTTCTCCCCCGTATGATTATGGGTAAAATCAAATCCAACGAATTGACAATACAATCCCATGAATATGCTAAGACTAAAGGTTTTAAAACTTTACGGAGCTACGCAAAGCACGTCGATTTCAATAAAAAGCAGTTAGAGTTAGCAGATGGGAAAACTTTATCCTTTGATATTTTATCTTTAAATATCGGAGGAAAACCCCAGCATATCCCTACAGAATCTCCCTTAAAAACCATTTACCTTCGTCCGTTCGAAGAATTCATTGAGCATTGGGAAAAAATTGAAAGTATTTGCAGGACAAATAAGAGTCCGACTTTTGTTATCATTGGCGGCGGACCTGCCGCGGTTGAGGTTGCTGCTGCGCTTAAGGTACGATTTAATCGCGCACAAATACATTTAATTTCGCGAGGGAATCTACTTTGTGAGAACTACCAGAGATCTATATCAATAAAAATACAACGAACCATTAAAAATTTGGATATACATATTCATCTCAAAGAGGACGTTCAACAGATTTTTGATTCGTACATTAGTCTCAAAGACGGTACACAACTTGAATTTGATTACGCCTTTGTTACCACGCCTGTCATGCCTCCAGATATTTCCTTTCTCCCGAATCATTTACCAACTGATAAAAAGGGATTTCTTCTAGTAGATTCAAAACTTCGATTAAACCCAAATGTTTTTGCCGCAGGAGACTTCGCCACTATTAAAAATGATCCTAATGCCCCAAAATCAGGAGTAACAGCAGTCCGTCAAGGTCGCCACCTAGTCCGTAGTATACGGAGCTCTATTCTTGGTACTACGCCACCTGACTTTGCGCGACCAAAGAGACAATTAAATATCTTGGTGACGGGCGATCAGTTAGCCATGGCCATCTGGGGCAGTCTTTCTTTTGAAAGCAAGGTCTGCATGAAACTAAAAAAATGGATCGACAGAAAATATATGACTAGCACCCACAAATAGGTACGAATTTACACTAAAGAGACAGCTTAACTAAAACAAAAGGATGCCGAATGGCATCCTTTTATAAATCATTAGTTTTGAATATTTAATTTATCTTGATCTTAGATTTTTTCGATACGACGAATAAGGCACTCTTGAATAATGCGATTCGAAAAATTATCTAATACTAAAAGTCTATCTCCGCGGCAAACTCTATTGCCCGAAAAAGATCTAAATCCAATTCGTTGTGCCCATGGAAGTTCGCTGCAATAAGAAACAATCATTTGGTAATCTTGTCTTCCGGCATCGATTGTCAAACTAGTAGGATCATTTGATTGATAGCTACGAATACGAGATTGCATAACACAGTCATTATTAGCTTCAGTAGCAGTTTCATTAGCTACAGCGAACGATGAACACAGTAAAATTGATAAAATCAAAAGCTTCATAAAGTCCCCTTTTTAAAATTGTTACTTTAGTCTTCCTAGTTTTTTAAGACCTTACAAGCTTTAAACAACAAATTGTCACATTGGTTAAACTTACGTGTACCTAAGAGCCACATAAGCTTATAAATATTAGTCTTGAAAAAGCTCATAACATCATGCATCCTCTCAGACACAAGAGTTTTTGCAAGGCGAATTGGATCGAGCTGTTGTCATTCAAGAAGATACCTACTCTCAGATCGCTTTGAAGACCAGCACCGGATTTTTTTAAAAAAACTTTAATTTCTGTTTCTGCATAATGAAACACATGTGTCTGAATGTGGTACAAAAACGGCTTTTACCTTAAGTATATTGTCCATTACCCCGATTTAGACTTTGTGAAAGATATATTAAAAACTTTTAAGAATGTCCTGCAAGTAAGCGCCATGCTTACATTTTCTGTATTTGCACTCATTGGTTGTGGTGGCGGAAGCAGCGGTAATTTAGATGATCTAGCTGGTGGCAGTGAAGATATTGACAGTGTCACCATTGTTCAATTTTTACCAACATCTACAGATGTCATCATCGAGCAAGGATATACTCAAGATTTTACCGTAGTGGCTAAAGCACCACCTGCTCAAAGTATTTCATATAGATGGACTATAGATGGCGTTGTGGTGTCAGAAGGAAGTTCTGCAATCTATTCTATTATTGGTGATGGATCAAATATCGGGTCTCATGTTTTAGAAGTTAGAGCATTTGATAGTAGCTCTAGTGATACACTAACGTGGAATATAAAGGTCAATGGCCCGCCTGTCTTAACTCCAGTTACAACCGGGACGCCTAAAGTCAGCGTAGATAGCACTGTCGATTTCGAAATCAATGCAGTTGATCCCAACAACGATACCCTGACATATGTATGGTTATTAAACGGATTACCTTCAGATAATTTAGTTGCCACTGATAATATTGCTACTCTTACTGGTGAAGAGTTTGATGTGGGCTCTGTAAATATCACTGTTACTGTTAGTGATGACAGTTCTTCAGACTCTTATACATGGACGGCAGAAGTAAATCATTTTCCGCAAGCATGTAATGAGCTAGAACAAGGCCAAGCTTGTACCTACGCAGGATCTCCAAGTATTGGTAACGGATTTTCTCCGAATGTATCGCAACAAGGTATACGCGTTGGCCCTATCTCTACAACAATTGATGAACTGGGCAACTTAATCATTGCCGATTACTATAATAATGTAATTTGGTATTGGAATCGATCCATCACTGACGCTTTAAAATTTAATGTCAATGTCCCAGCCGGAGAACTAAGAGTGATCGCAGGCACAGGAGAGGCCGCATCAGGCGCCGACGGCTTAGGCATACAAACATCTATGTATAATCCAAGAGGCTTAGCATATGACAGCTTGACTCAAACCTTGTATATCAGTGAGTGGAGTTCTCATAGAATAAAGGCGCTAAGTAGCTCTGGAGTAATTACTACATTTATGGGAGCAGGCTCTAGTGACGCTGCCGGCGGAACCGCCTACTCACAAAGGTGTAATAATCCTGCTGGCTTATTTATTTATAATGGCTATTTATACACTGCTTGCTACGGCACACACCGAGTGAAGCGAGTAGATCTTAATGATAACACTACTTACACCGTAGTTGGTACGGGCTCTGGTAGTCTAAGTGGTAACAACACTGTTTTACCTAGTAATTTTAGAAACCCTTACGGTTTATTTGTAACAGCCGATGGAATATATGTAACAGCATATAATAACCATGTAATCCGGTTTGCAAACACATCAGGAAGTGCAAAGACGTTTTGGGGTGTAACTGTAAATCCAAATAGAATATCGACTATTATCGGAACAGGTGGCGGCGGCACAACTACTAATGTGGTCCCTACTAGCCTACGTATAGCTAATCCAACATCAATCATAGTCATTGGTGAGCATTATTTCTTTTCTTCTATTGAAAGTAACCGTGACGGTATCTTTGTGGCTAACAACACTGGTTCTGCGCAAATTTATGGGGACTATACTGTAGCCAATGGAATTGGTCGCAGACTCACCTACCATACCGGCGGTAATAACATGGCTGGCTACAATGGAACTGGTGTGATTCACTCTAGCGCTAGAATTAATAATCCATATGATCTTGTATATGATGCTGTAAACAATGATTTAATTTTTTCTGACTATTCTAATTTTAGAGTTAGAAAGCTAGATATGGATGATTATAAAATATATGACTTAGTTGGTGTCGGCCAACTTAGATATGGGTTTGTCGGTGACGTAGCTCTTCCAAGCTTAAAACATTTATTTCAAAGACCTGGCGGAGTAGCTTACGATCCTAACTCTAGAATTCTATTTTTTATTGATAGTAATAACTACCGTATTAGAAAAGTAGGACCATATGGTAGAGTATCCACTGCTCTTGGTAAAGGTGCTGGCGACCCAGTGATAGATAACGATATACCTAGTAATGCTTTACTTAGAACTAACGTATCAGGAAACTCTTACGCCTCAGGTCTTGCGATCACAGAAAGTGGTTCATTAATACAAGTGAATTCACAAGGGCATAACGTTAGAATGTGGAATAGGTCAGGAACTTCCGATTCATTTTTTGGGACTTATATTAACGATGACTCCGTATCAACAATCGCTGGTGATTATATTGCCGGATTGGGTGATGGACCAACTGGACCCGCATTGAATGCGCAACTAAATTATCCAACAGGTGTAGCAGTAAAAGGCGCTGGGATTTTACGAGAACTTTTTATTGCTGACCAACGCAACCACTGTATTAGACGTGTAGATGATAACGGTGATTTAACCACAGTGGTGGGAATTTGTGGAAGTACAGCCAATGGTACATCAAATTTGGGAGATGCCACGACAGTTACTCTAAATCGTCCAAATCAAATTGCCTTTGATGCCAATGGCAACTTATTTATTGCAGACACTTATAATCATAAAATTAGATTTGTAAACTTAGGAGCAACTACCGTAAACATTGCAAACGTAAATGTCCCTGCTGGAAGTATGGCAACTGTCGCCTGTAATAATGGTACAACAGGCTCTGCCTCAGAAAATGTTTTATCTGTTGGTGTGAGATGTTACTACCCTTATGGCGTAGCCGTATATGGAAGTAAATTCTGCTTCAGTAATAGCGGCAGACACAACGTAAGGTGCGTAGATATCTCAACAGGCATAACTACTACTGTTGCTGGATCTTATGAGTCCACTCCGCAAGCTGGATCCCCGGTTGATTTTACAGGCGAGGGTGCTATTGGGACTGACATTCGTTTATATAACCCTAGGCATATAGCTTTTGATGAAGTTGGTGATCTATATATAAGTGACCAAGATAATCACATTGTTCGTAAGATCAAGCTATCACCGTAATTCATTTAGACGCCAATCATAATCTAAATATTCTATCTTTACCTTCTTTGATAAAAGATTGGCTTTAATCAAAGGGTCTAGCCTCATATACAAAGCTACAAAGGAAAAAACAGACTTAAATTTTTCACTTTTTTTAAAATCATCTCCGTACCACTTAAAAATCGAAGAAAGATATAGCGTACTGTCATCGGCTTTATAATAATTTTTAGTTTTATTGTTTAAAAAATCTCTTGCCGCGGCATCCAGCTGTGCATTGAGATCTTTTGCCGTAAACGCTGCATTCAGTAAGTTAGGACAGCTTCGACTAGCGCAATTAAAGGCTACATGTAACCTTGGCTCGTCAAAGTCTTTCCGTGCAATATCATGTTCAATGCGATCTAAATTAGATTTTTTGCCTAAAAATTGAAAAAATTCTATCTTCCAAGTATTTTTTAAAAGAGATCCAATATCTTTAATAGAAGAGAGAGGTTTTTTGCTAGAGTGGTGCTGTAATATCAAATCTATAGTAAATGCATTATAGGCATTGAACAAAAAAGATAATTTTTCGTTTTGTGTCCATGAATCATAGTCTTTTTTTGTTACACTAGAAAAATCTCTCAACGTTGTTTTTAACACTTTCATATCTTCAGCACTATCTTTTAAATCAAGATACTTGAAGAAGGTATCTTCTTGATCTTCTATCACATATGACTTTAAAATTTTATCCCAATTTTTATAAGAGTGATCAAATCCAAGCGCTTCAATGTTAAGTAAAAAAAGTAAGCCTATTATTATATATATTCTCATCTCTATTCCTTTATTTATTTATCTAAATACTAACAATTATCCCATATTTAAAGAATGAAACTTTTCTACCCACCGTAGTAGACTTTTCGGTGCATTTTTCTTTTTCCACTGGCCTGCCGCAAATTTATTGGCTTCACTAAATGTGGGATAAATATGAATGGTACTTAAAATTTTATTAAGCCCTAGATTAAATTTCATCGCAGTAACATATTCAATTATTATTTCGCCAGCATGATCTCCAACAATAGTTACTCCTAATATTTTATCGCTACCTTTTTTAGTTAGTACTTTCACAAATCCATGCGCTTCACTTTCTGCAATGGCCCGATCTAAATCATCTATACCGTAAGTAGTGACATCATAGGCTAAGCCTTGTTCTTTTGCTTCAATTTCGTTCACGCCTACTCTAGCGACTTCAGGATCAGTAAATGTGCACCATGGAATTACTCTGTAATCTACTTTAAACTTTTTAAACGGAGAAAAAAGTGCGTTTACTGCACAATACCAGGCTTGGTGCGAGGCTGTATGAGTAAATTGGTACGGCCCAGCCACATCTCCACATGCATATATATTATGATACTTCGTTCGTAAGTATTCATCTACATGTACAGTCCCTTTATCAGTAATTTCAACATTCAGTTCTTCTAAGCCAAAACCTTTTACATTGGCCTTTCTTCCCAAGGCCACAACAACTTCATCAAACTCAATTTCTACATCTTGCCCATTGTTATCTGCCAACAGTATTTTCTTCCCCTCTACGGTCTTAAATTCTTTTGCTTTGTGACCCGTTAGCACCCTAACCCCATCCGCTATAAATTTCTTTTTAATAAGGCTTGATACGTCTTCATCCTCACGGCTTAATATTCTTGCTGACATTTCAACCAAGCTCACTTCACTACCAAGCCTTGAAAAACTTTGTGCGAGCTCACAGCCTATTGGGCCGCCGCCTAAAATCAAAAGTCTATTTGGTTTAGTCTTTAGCTTCCACAAATTATCACTGGTTAAAAATGGAATCTTATCTAGTCCTGTGATCGGAGGCACTAAGGGAGATGCACCGGTTGCAATCACAATATTTTTTGTAGTAATGATTTTTTCATTAATTTGAATTTCATAGGGAGAAAGAATTTTAGCCTCCCCTTGAACGCAATTAACTCCAAGACTCTCGTATCTTTCCATTGAGTCATGAGGCTCAATCGTTTCAATCACTTTTTGCACTCTATTCATAACTTTAGAAAAATCAACTTCAGCAATCGATGAATCAATTCCAAATTCGTTAGCACGCCTAATCAGTGAAGCCACCTTAGAAGATCTGATCAGTGCTTTACTTGGCACACAGCCGGTGTTTAAACAATCACCTCCCATTTTATGCTTTTCAATCAGAGCAACCTTAGCTTTCACAGCGGCAGCAATGTAGGCTGTCACTAAACCAGCTGAACCTCCGCCAATGGCGACAAGATTATAATCAAACTTCTTTGGCTTTTTAAACTTGCTATAGAGCTTTCTATTTTTATAAAACCTCAAAATAATTTTAGTAAGTAGAGGTAATATTCCCATCACTGCAAACGAAAGGATCACTGGCAAAGATAGAATCCCTTTTAATGACTCTATTTGTGCAAGCTGAGTACCAGCATTTACATAAACAGCGGTGCCAGGTAACATCCCAATTTGTGAGACAAAGAAATAAGTTATGGTTCGTATTGGCGTAAGTCCCATTAATAAATTGATTAAGAAAAAGGGGAAAATTGGCAAAAGTCTTAGGGTTAATAAGTAGAAAGCTCCTTCTTTCTGAAAGCCCTCATTGAATTTTACTAACTTATCCTTAAATTTAGTTTGAACGGTCTCTTTAAATAAAAATCGTGAACCTAAGAAAGCAAGAGTCGCACCAACCGTACTGGCTACCGAGACAATAAGTGTACCCATCCAAAATCCAAAAATAGCACCACCCGCTAAAGTTAATACAGTTGCGCCAGGAAATGATAACGCAGCCATTAAAATATAAATCAATAAGTATATACCAATAAAACCTAACGTATGCTCATTGTAATAAGCGGCAAGTCCTTGTTGGTTTGATTTTAGATTTTCAAGGGTTAGATATTGACCTAAATCAAAGTATTTATAGCCAACTATTACGGCCAAGACGAAAACTACCAGAATCAATCTTGAGATATACTTTTTTTGCATTACGTATCCTTTATTATTGTAAGTGATAGTATAGACTAAAAAATTACACTATTTATCTACAAAATCAAAATAGCGATTACGCAGCCGGTACTCAAACTAGCCACGTTGCCTATAAATAATGCTTTCCAACATATTTTATAAATATTTGTAGCACTACCAGCAAATACTTTACTAAGACCACCAGTAATGATTCCTAAGCTACCCAAATTTGCAAAGCCACATAGGCAATATAGCAAGATTACTTTTGATGGTTCAGAAAATGTAGTTTGTAATTTAGCTAAATCTAAAAATGCTACAAATTCATTGATAATAATTTTTGTAGCCATTAATTCTGAGGCCATACCCGATTCTGCCCAAGAAATTCCTGTAAGCCATAAAACAGGTCTAAGTGCTAAACCCATTATATACTGCAGAGATATTTGCGGTCCAAACACAGACAATCCGGTATTTATTAAAAATACAAAAGCAAATAACACCAATAAGACAGCAACAATAGAAAATACCATCTGCAAACCATCAAAAGTTCCCCTTAAAATGGCCTCCATAAAATTTTTAGGATCATCAACATCTACCGACTTTAAAGGATCTATATGACTCATTTTTTTAATAGGAGAAATAATTAAACTAAAAATCAATGCTATTGGCACGCTGATGACAGACGCCGTAATCATTTGGGTTAATGGCTCTGAGGTTACTGTAGATAAAACACTTGCATACAATATCATTACGCTTCCCGATACTGTCGCCATACTACAACTTAAAAGTGCTTGCAGCTCCGCATCTGATAGTTTTTTAAGATAAGGCTTAATGATCAGTGGCGCTTCAATCGTTCCTAAAAATATGGTAGAGCTGGCACCAAACCCTAGCGGACTACTTAAAGAAAATATTTTTTCAAAGACCTTACTCAATCCCTTTATAATAAATGGAAT
The DNA here is from genome assembly GCA_037969075.1 of Bdellovibrionales bacterium. Lineage (GTDB taxonomy): Bacteria > Bdellovibrionota > Bdellovibrionia > Bdellovibrionales > UBA840 > JAGRAL01. Next base: position 8,918 of record JBBKWS010000137.1, read on the forward strand.
GATTTTTAAATAGAACAGAAGTGAAAACAAAGCACTGACAACAATAATTAAAGGTAAAACACGAAAAGCTATAATAAAGTTTGCCGCAGAGTCCTTTATTTCAAATGGGGTCGCCCCTCCTCCAAGGTAACCAAATAAAAAAGATGTGGCATGCATTGTGGCATTATCTAAAAGCATAACTCCATGATTTAAAAATGAAAGTGCATCTGATAGAAACTTAACATGAGTTAATAGCCCCGCTAGCACGAACACAAATACAAACCCAATAACAATCTGTGACCATACAATGTTTTTTTTATTGTTACTCATTACGTATGAAATAAGTAAGAACACAAGTAAGCCGATAATTGGTTGATATGTCATCTCAGAGCTAACTCCTTACAAAGTTTTATACGCTAAAAATGTTCTAGCTAATACCGTGATAGCCAAAATAGTGATCCATATGGGTAGCAAATACTCTAGATGAGACGGAAACAATAAAAATACTGTGTATGCAATTCCGGTCTCCCCACCCTCGGCTAGTCCTGCCCCTAACCTCAATCCACGGTTTTCTGTAGCGCTCGCGCTTTCACCTTGCATATTCCCTAAAGCTAGGGCGCTGGTAATACAAAGAGTATAAAGAATAAGTACGCTGGCTATAAGAATATAAAAATGCGGAAACACCACCAAAAGCGCAATCATAATCACTGAGTATGCTGCCATATCTAAAACTATATCTACATAGGCCCCAAAAGCAGACTGCATCCCGTAATGCCTGGCATATATCCCATCAATCCCATCAAACAAGCGAGAGAGCCACCAGATGGCAATAGCCCAGTAAAAATGATCCTTGATAATTA
>JBBKWS010000138.1:0-4873 GCA_037969075.1 Bdellovibrionales bacterium
CAGTCATTTAGTTCATCTATGATCTGATTGTTTAATGCATTCAATGCCTGCGGACGATCAATTGTGATAGACCCAATATAACCTTGTTTTTCAAATTTAATAAATTGCATGTAACTAACTCCTAATATTTATAAAATCCACGGCCTGATTTTCTACCAAGCCAGCCTGCTTCTACATATTTTACTAACAATGGGCACGGTCGATACTTTGTGTCCCCTAATCCATCGTGCAGAACCTGCATAATGGCAAGACAGGTATCTAAGCCAATAAAATCCGCAAGCGTTAACGGCCCCATTGGCTGATTGGTCCCAAGCTTCATGGCTTGATCGATGCCCTCAACTTCTGCGATACCTTCATATAGCGCATAACATGCTTCATTGATCATTGGCATCAATACGCGGTTGACTATAAAGCCTGGCATATCACGGCCTTCAATAAATGTTTTTCCCATTTTCTCTGCTAGAGCTCGTACTACCTTAAAGGTTTCATCTGAAGTCTGCAGCCCGCGTATACCTTCTACCAATTGCATTAACGGCACAGGATTCATAAAATGCATACCGGCAACTTTTTCGGGGCGACTAGTAGCGGCTGCGATTTTTGTGATTGAAATAGAAGAAGTGTTTGAACATAGAAGAGCATTTTTATTAACGATCTCATCTAGTTTTTTAAATATTTCTAATTTGATTTGCAGATTTTCAGTAGCGGCTTCAACCACCAATTCGACCGGAGCTAGATCTTGCATTGAAGTCGTTGTCTTTATACGCGATAAAATCTCTGTCTTCTGCGCATCAGTAATGACTGCTTTTTTAATCAAACGATCACAAGATTGGGTAATTGTTTGCATCGCCTTATCCAATGCTGGTTGGGTAATATCGTAAATTAAGACCTGCAGTCCATTGGCAGCTGCCACTTGCGCAATCCCATTTCCCATTTGTCCAGCGCCTACGACACCAAGCTTCTGTATTTCCATAGAAGATACTCCTTATAAACTCGACTTAGATAGAGAGAATTCTTTATATTACAGAACCAAGGACAAAGAAATCCTTTCATCCATTAAACGTAGCGACATTATGTCATTTTGCCTAGTTTCTAGTCTTGCTGATCTGGATATTCTATTTAGAATAAACAAGTGATCTTATTACTGATTTTTTATACCCATGCTGCTTATTTCTTTAAAGAACCCACCAGTTCGTTTCCTTCTGGCTTTGCCCCCACAAAAGACTTAGAGCGAAACATATTAGATAAAAACATCGAAAACTGGTACCGCGTAAGCCACCTGAATAAATACTTCTGGATACACGAAGAATCTATCATTCATCAAAGAGAACTTATCGGGCAAATCAGATTAGAAAGAGAAGAAAACTTACATACAAAACCAGAGTCCACAACACAAAGTAAAATTGCAAAAGGCACGTACACTGTTTGCAATAAAAAAGGAGCTTGGGTAGAAATTTGTAATCAAGGTTGGGTACAGAGTCCTTTTATACAATGGATACCATCTATTGAAGGCTCTTTTGTAATAACCCTAAGAAACACAAATGTATTTAGCAAAGAAGACCTGCTCTACCCACTTCAAATGGTTCCTGAAAATTTTAAAGCTCGTGTGATACAAGAGAGAAAGGACTTCTTTTTAGTAAGAGCATTTAACCGAAATGTTTACATAAAAAAAGATGATACATTAAATTTAAGACAATTTTCGAATGGAAATATTTATTTGCCCAAGCTGTTAGTGGCGGCAAAACCTGACATTGAAGACACTAAAACAGAAAATATTAAAGGCGAGATATTTGTCACACAAATGGAAGAAAGACAAATTGAGTGGATGAAATCAAATGTTAAGGGCCATGGCTTAGTATGGTGGAAAGAAGAGAGAGAAAAGAAAGACGCACAGTCATCTTTATTTCATGTTAAGGATATCATCAGCAGAAAAGTCTTTGATATTGCCAAGCACCCGCAAAAAAATCTAACCGTAGTATCCGCGGATGGCGTGTATAGATCTTTTGACGGAGAAAATTGGGAAAAGATTGATCGCTTTCAAAATAAAAATTTTGCTGTAGCCTTCTCGCCCACTGGAGAGTTATTTGTAGGTGATTCTAAGAGTAGTGATTTAGGGCAAAAATTTGAACGCTTTGTTAGATGGGATCAGATAATTAGGGACCTGCATTTAACTAATGATCTCCATGATTTTTCAATTCAAGAAATCAGTTTTGATGCGGACTCTGTTGTTTTACATGTAAAAAAACAAAGCTTAGATTTCTTTATCAGCTCCCGTGACTCAGGTAAAACCTGGGAGCGCCACCAAAAACAAGCACCTAGCTTTATTGATAGCTTATAATCCCTCACCAAAAACTCGAGCCTTTGCAGCCTGACTTTGCCTTGCTTTGTATTCGTTATGTGATGACTCACCCGTGGTATTAAGCACATGAGTTTTATGGTCAACAATTTGTATTTCATAGGGAAAGAAAAATCGCAAATTTCTTTTACCTATTGGAATGTTAATCATATGCCTAGCTATGAACTTAACGGCTCTGTAATCGCCTGAGGAGAAATCATTGGGTTTATGAATATATTGTCTTTCTTCTTCGCCCCAACGCTCTAAACTTTTCCATAAAAGAGCATCAATCTCTTCTTCAGTATGCGAGCGATCTTGTAAATTAAGTTTATCCATAACATCTAAAAACACATTAAGCGGAAACAATGTATTTTTAGATTGATCAGGCACCACATTAGGCACAGAGATCAAATGATTTGAAATCAAATATTTTAAAACCCTAAAACAATCAAACATACTATAGGTTACAAATCTAACGCCCATTCGATCTAGGATATTCATGGCGTATTCATTTTTCTTGGCTAAAAGTTTAATGGCTGACGATCTCTTTGATTTGTATTTTTTTATATCAAATTCAAACAAACGAATATTTTCACCACTTCTAAGGTCACCTAGATATGGCATATTGTCTTGCTGACGCTTGATGTGGCCATAAAATAACCCAAAGATTTGATCCTGTATTGTCTTAGAAAACGTTTTAAATAAGCCATTACGTAAATGGTTTAGTACATGCAGTACACGTAGAAGCGCGCAAGCCCATATTTGTGAATCTGAAGCTAAGGTAGAGCTAGCTGTTAAAATTAAATTGTAAAAATCTTCAGGTCGCTTTATTTCTAAAAACTCTTTAGGGATCTTTTCTTTTTCGACCAATAAATCATGTTGAAAAAAATCGATGCTATTTCGATATAGGCGTAAAACTTCAGCCAAATCTTTATCATTTTTTAAATCGTAGCCGTAGGTTTTGATAAAATCCTTGGCCTCTTCTTGGCTGTGGATTTGTAATCTTGGTACATCCAATATAGATAACCCACCAAGTATAGTTGTAAACATCTCATCCGGAAAATTGTAAGTCATGCCCTATAGTAGGAACCCATGCCCCAGATTTCATCTTCTAATTGCATATTTAACGCAAAGTTTAATGCCCAAGTATCTAATTTTTAAGCGGTTTTAAGAGTGCCGTGATTAAGCCTCTGTCTAGTCTTTTGACACCCCAAATGCAATACATAGCTTTTTAAGCAGGCACAGGGATTGCGATACATAGTATTGGAGAGAATGATATGAAACGTAAATACGCCTTATTAGCCCTAGCACTATTAGCCCTAAGTGGCTGCAGTAGCGGTAAAGACCGTAGCACAAGCCGTATTGAGCCAGGAGATGGTACTGACATCAATACAGGTCAGCCAGTATCTTCAAACTATTTTAGCCACATTAATGAAAACACAAGTGATTCAGCGTTTACCTACACAATCAAAAAGTTTTTAGCTATCGCACCAGATGAAACCACTTCAGATATAGATATAGGGATCGTTAGAGCTAATACTGAAAGTAATAAAGAGGGCATGCAAGTTCGTCTCAATTTGGGTACCGCAAGCTTTTCAGACTGGTCAAGTGTAGATCCGAGTCAAATGAGTTTAGAAATTAAAATATTTGATTCTTACACTTACCCTATTTCTCAAGGTGGACAAGGTTTAGCGCCTTTAAAAACTACCTTCCCTGCAGGATTAGGCCGCATTGAACTTTTGGCAAACAATGAAGTAAAAGTTTTATTTGAAGATCTATCTGGCCTTGTATGGTTAAAAGGAACTTTAAATGGTGATACTTTTAGTGGGCGTATGTATTTTGACAACTCAGAAAATCCATACAACGGTGTTTTTGGTAACTTTACATTTCCGAAGTGCGCACTAACGAGCAGCTGCTCGCAATAAATTCTAAAAATCTAGTCCGAAATTTTTTACTAATTTCGGACAAATTCACTTCTCTTAAAAACTAACTAGCTCCCACCGTGGCATTTATATTGCTAAATAAATGTTTTGCATTTTGCTTTAAAACTACCTTGGGAGCGCCGATGGATATCATAGAACTAATAAAAAATTTTGAACATGCTGGCTTTACTAGAAAGCAAGCTGAAACTCAGGTGCAGACCATGGTGGACTTTAAAAAAGATCTAATGACCAAGAATGATGGCCGTGAGTTATCCGCTCGCATGGATCTATTGAATGAAAAAGTGGACTCTAGGTTTCAAAGTATTCAGATTTCATTACAGACATTACATCAAAGATTAGACGCGCAAGATGCAAAAATTAACTTAAGTCCTCTTATAAATACAGTATATATGTCTGGAATCCTGTTGTTGTATTTAGGGTTTACCAAATATGCACCGATCATAGAGGCATGGTTATCAACTTACTTCTGACAGCTTTTACAAAAAAAACTAGCTCTTCCTGCCTGCACGATTCTTTGAATGGGCTTTTGGCAAACAACACATGGCTCACCCTCTTTATCATACACACTAAATTGGTGTTGAAAACTAGCGGCTCCCTC
>JBBKWS010000139.1:0-30402 GCA_037969075.1 Bdellovibrionales bacterium
TCTTTTTTCTTTTGGTCTTCGATTTTAGCTTTTTCTTCTTCAGCTTTTAAAACTGCTAGTAGATCTACAAATTTTCCATCTTTAGTTTCTACTTCGATAGTGCGGTCTACTAAGCAACCACAAATGTCGCCTTCAGTTCCCTCAATTTTTAGTGATATACTGGTTCTTGTTTTTTCAACACCATTAATGTCTAAAACTGTTTGTTCAGAATTTGTTCCAGTAACAATAGTGATAGACTTTCCTTTTTCGATCTCTATTACCTGTGATGCAGTAGAAGCTAAGTTTACTTCCCCGTGGGTATTAGTAGATGTAAAATCCCATGACATATTTACGGCTAGTAGCCCAAATAATGTATATATTAGATATTTCTGTTTCATAACTCTCTCCTTAAAAATTTATATGTTCTCTCAACACTTAGTGTTTCAAGTGTAGTGCCAATTGACAGTAATCAGCCTAAGTATCTAAAAGTACTTAGTTTATTTAAGATCAAGTGGGTGTCTCGTTTTGAGACAGTAGGGGAGTAAATCAATAGAACCGGGGTTGGGTTTATTATTGGCAGTAAAATCAGTAGTTTAGGTGTGTAAATTTACTTTACACCAAAATGACAAAAATGGGATGCGGTAAAACTAGCTAATTTTACCAGCCAGTAGGTCTGAGAATGATTGTGTAGCCTCAATCTTACTAAGAACTATTTTTAGGATTGATGTGATCGGTACTGCCAAGAACATTCCTGGGATTCCCCAAACAAGGCCCCAGAAGATCAAAAACATTAAAATCGCTATAGGGTGAAGGCCCATTCTGTCACCCAGAAACTTAGGCTCGATAATAGTGCCTATAGTTGAGTGAATAATGACTTGTGCGCCTAGCGCCACAAAGAATGGCCAGCTAAACCCGCTGTCTAGAATAATCAGCGGGAGAGGTAGCAGGGCAGCAACGATAGATCCAACGTTTGGTATAAAGTTTAATAAGAAAGTAATGAAAGCAAAAACTAGCGCTAGTTCAACATTACAAAAATAAAGAATCGGAAATACAACAAGGGCAGTAAAAAATGAGCTTAAAAATTTAATTATAATATATCTAGAAATATTTTTCTGTAAGCTTTGCCAAATGGATCCCTCTGGGATGGTGATATTTGCTGACTTCTCTCCAATTAATAAGAAGGTAATAAATACGAATACCAAAAAAGAGCTTCCAATAAAAGATACAGCGATACCAGAGAAGTTTCGTAACCAGCTAATAACGGGTAAATCTAAAATTTCTTCTTGAATCATATTTGGATTAATTTTTAGTCCAAACGAGCTACCCATTGTTGATGCTTCTTGCACTAGCTCGATGGCTCTTAGTTTATAAACATCAATATTAATTAAAAACCCCTTTATCGACTGAAATAACAACAACCAGGTTAAAAATGTAAATAATAGTAAGATTAAAAATACAAACGCGATAGCGAGCCATCTGGGAATTTTTAATTTTTGCTCAAAACCACGGATTACTGGTGATAAGACGGCAAACCCAAAAATAGAAATAACAAAAGGAACTAAAACAATTTTTGTATATACCAAGGCCATGACTGAAGCTACGGACGCTAAGATAATTAGACAGAGTGTATTGATGCGTTCAGTTGTGTATAACATGCGCAAAGTAGACCATAAAAACTAAAGAATTGCACTAATTTTCCCTACATGCTCCTGCAGGGTATTTAATATAGGTAGTTCAAACCACTTAGAGAGTTTTTTTATCTCGCTATCGCTTAACAAGGATTTACTTTTTAATAAATGAACTAGGGCAACTTCTACAGCTCTAAAAGATCCGTCCTCGACCTTAAGGGCTACTCCCAAGTGTTTATCTCTAATAATAGCCATGTAGACACCTTCGGCCCCAACTTTAGCTATTATCCTGCCGTTGGTAGCTTTAGCTAAATCACTACATAATCTATTTTGGCCCGCAATCATATGGGGGTTAGCTGTTATAGATTCTAATACAATTTTACACGCCTTATCTATTTCGGATTTGTTTGTATTTGCGAATACAGAAAAGTTAGCGGCAGATACAGCCAAGTCTTTTAAGGTCATCATATAGTTAGGTAGTGCACATCCATCAATACCCATTCGCTTGTTATCAAGTTTTCGTCCGCATAATAATTCAAGAGTTTTAAATAATTCGATCTGCAGAGGGTGATCAGTGTGATGGTAATTAGTTAAATCCCAACCTTTGTGCCTACAAGTTAAAAGCATGGCTGTGTGTTTACCGCTACAGTTATTGTAAGTTTGATCTAAAGTGATTCGGTTCTCATATACAAATTTAATGTCTTCACCTAATCTTGGAAGACCAGCGCCGCAGACTAAGTTTTGCGGTCGTAATGAGTTTGCCTGCAGCCATTTTCCTACACATTCAACATGGATTTTCTCGGCATTGTGAGAACCACAAGCAATAGCGACATGTTCATGGCTAGATTTTGTATTTTCAAAGGCACCGGTTGTTAGAAAAGGTAAAACTTGAAAGAGTTTAATGGCGGATCTGGGAAAAATTAATTCATCTATAGAATCTGAGCCGTGAGATAAGTTGCCTTGTACATCACTGATGACATATTGAAAATGGTGCTTAGACTCAACTTCTTTGCCTCTATATACTAAAACATGGTTGTGCATAGGCGACATAGTAACAAAAACTTTCCTTTTCGCAATGGAATTGTTTTAATGTCTTTACAGCTAAAGTTGACATTAAAAGCAGGTGATTATGGCAAGTAGTAATGGATATTGGTTTTTTAATGAGGGAGATAAGGGACAGCTTCAAGTAACTCCTCTAAAAGAATTACAAATTGGCAATGTTCGTATTCGAGCTGAGTATTCTAGTATTAATTATAAGGATGCTCTAGCGGTAAGTGGTCGCGGAAAAATATTTAGGTCATATCCCATGGTCCCCGGTATCGATGTTGCTGGTACAGTGATCAATTCTAAATCAGAAGTTTTTAAAACAGGAGATAAAGTTTTAGTTACAGGTTGCGGTTTAGGGGAATCCTTTCCCGGAGGTTACCAAGAATTTGTAGATGTAAGTGAGGCCCATGTTATTAGTTTGCCGTTAGGATTTTCTACATTAGATGCCATGCTTATCGGTACTGCTGGTTTTACGGCGGGGCTTGCGCTGCTCAGGATGGAAAAGTTGGGTCAGTCTCCCGAAATAGGGCCGATATTAGTTACTGGTGCAAGTGGTGGAGTGGGATCATTTGCCGTAAGAATTTTTTCACAAAAAGGCTATGAGGTTATCGCGCAATCAGAGAAAACAACAAAGAAGGATTATTTAGTTTCATTGGGAGCAAATACAGTGGTGAGTTTGGCTAATTTGCAGTTTGGTGATAAGCCACTAGAGTCTATACGTTTTGGCGGAGCGGTAGACTCTTTAGGAGGACAAGTTTTATCGCAAATCCTCAGCCATACAAATTTATACGGAAATATAGCATCTATTGGTTTGGCAAGCGGGACAGATATAAAGTCAACTGTGATGCCACATATACTTAGAGGCGTTTCAATTATAGGTATCAGCTCCACTAACACTCCTAGGCGCATGAGGGAAGAGGTATGGTCAATGCTTGCAAAAACATTGAGCGTAGAAAATTTGACACAGATTGAATACAAAGTAATTGGTTTAGAGGAGATTCCAGAGACTGCGGAGAAATTTTTTTCAAAGACAGTAACAGGGAGAATTGTAGTAAAAATTGCTAGTCCACATGCGAGAACTTAAAAAATAGGATTTGGTGGTCTAGGAATATCTTTTAGGTTGGAAATTTAGCAAAGTCTTTTCAATATATAAGTATGAAGTTATGGCAATGGATCGTTAGTGTAATTATTATTTTTCACCTACTTGTGGTGCTCATTGTTCCAAATCAGCACTCCTACTTTCAATACGCATGGCGCTCAGTGATTATGCCATATGCGAGCACACTTAACATCGCATTTACATGGCAGTTTTTTTCGCCTGATCCTGCGGCCGCTATTTATTATGATTACGCAGCGATTAGTGATGACGAAATTAAGTTCACAATCACGTATCCTGATGATGTAAATCAATCATGGTTTCGCCCTAACTACTCTAGAAGAAACACCGTAAAAAATGTATTTATGAAGTTTCCTTATTTAAATGAAAAGATATTTATTCCATATTTCTGTAGAGTAAACCCAGGGATTGAAATTTTTGATGTTACTAAGCGTGTAATCAAGCCAACCACATTCGACGAAGCCTTTGATGGCCGGTCATTAACCGATGAGTCACAGGTTGTTAAACAAGAGTTAGGACAATACGGATGCAAAAACTTATAAGTGCATGGAATACCTTCTGGTTTGATTCATTTGACGAAAAGAGATTTCGTTTTTTTCAAATTGTATTTTTAGCCACAGTTTTAATCTTATACGGCTTTCGTATTTTAGATTTTGAATTTTTATTTTCTAATAATGGAATCTTACCCTTTGAAATGCTAAGCAATTTGCCTGAACTGCTGTATAATGGTTTGCCAATAGAAAATTTAGTTAGAAATGATATCGTAAGCCTTTGTTTGTATGCCGTATTTATATTATTAATGGCACTGACTTTATTTTATAGACACATATGGCTAGTCGCACTGGCTATTTACATACTAAATATAGCCTTTCTTCGTAGAAACCCCATGAGTGTATATGGTGTTGATATGGTGGCGACCTTTTGGTTTTTCTATATGGCATTTGTAAATGTAAAAACAAAGTCAATGGTGTGGCAAGGAATCAACTCTGTCATGTACAGGTTGATACAGCTACAACTGTGTATCATATATGCTTACAGCGGTTTTGACAAGGTTCGCGGACTTACTTGGTGGACAGGGGATGCTATCTGGTATGCTCTTGGTAATACCCAGGTAGCAAGTATTGATTTTTCATTTTTAGCACACACACCGTCTATTTTAACTCTTCTGGCTGTCGTGACAGTTTTGTGGGAGTGTTATTTTCCTATATTGATTTGGATACCGCAGATTAAAAAATATGTTATTTACATTGGAGTATGCCTGCACTTAGGGATTGCTGTAATGATGAACCTGTTCGAATTTTCATTGGTTATGCTTGCGGCATACCCACTTTTTATGAATAAAAAAATGACAGATGATTTATATGAGTGGTTTAAATCAAAACCACTCACCAGGATTTTATTAGGTAAATCTTAAGACGAGTAGCTATCCATCGACGGACAAGTGCAAATTAAATTTCTATCTCCAAAGGCATCATCCACTCGGGATGCCTGCGGCCAAAATTTATTCTCTCTCGCCCATGGAGTTGGAAAAGCAGCTAGTTCTCTAGAGTAAGGCCTATCCCAATTGTCAGAAATTACAACATCCGCCGTATGAGGTGCATTTTTTAAAGGATTATTTAGTTTATCTAATTTACCTTCACTGATTGCTGAGGCTTCACCATATATACCAATCATTGCATCACAAAAACGATCCAGCTCTTCTTTGCTTTCAGATTCTGTCGGCTCGATCATCATGGTACCAATAACCGGCCAAGACATGGTGGGTGAGTGATACCCATAATCCATAAGTCGTTTAGCAATGTCGATCACTTCGATATCAGCTAGCTTTTTTAATACGCGGGTATCAATAATACATTCATGCGCTACAAAACCAGTCTTAGCTTTAAATAATATTGGATAAAACTTCTCTAATTTTTTTGCGACATAGTTGGCATTTAAAATCGCAACTTCTGATGCCTTTTTTAATCCACCATCACCCATCATTTGGATATACATCCATGAGATGTTTAAGATCAATGCGCTTCCCCACGGAGCTGCCGAGATTGCCCCAATGGTTTGGTTACCACTAACGCTTACTTGTTTAGATCCAGGTAAGAAGGCTTGTAAGTGTGACTTCACACCAATAGGTCCTACTCCAGGACCACCGCCACCGTGCGGAATACTAAAGGTTTTGTGTAAGTTAAGATGACAGACATCAGCCCCATAATCACCAGGGCGACAAAGGCCAACTTGTGCATTCATATTAGCACCATCTAAGTAAACTTGCCCGCCGTAGTGATGAATGATGTCTGTGATTTGCTTAATCTCTTCTTCAAATACTCCGTGAGTAGAAGGGTAAGTAATCATAAGGGCCGCTAAGTTTTTCGCATGCATTTCAGATTTATTTTTTAAATCCTGAATATCAATGTCGCCTCTTTCATCGCAAGCTACAGGTACTACTTTCATTCCTGCCATCACTGCACTTGCCGGGTTTGTCCCATGAGCAGACGTGGGGATTAAGCAAATGTTTCGATGTGCATCACTCTTTGATTCGTGATAAGCCTTTATCACTAATAATCCTGCATATTCACCTTGTGAACCAGCATTAGGTTGCAATGACACTGCATCAAAGCCTGTGATATTACCTAACCACTGTTCCAAATCTTTAAACATTGCCTGGTATCCAAGAGTTTGATCAAGCGGAGCAAATGGATGAATATTGGCAAACTCAGGCCAAGATATTGGGATCATTTCGCTCGTGGCATTTAATTTCATGGTGCAAGATCCAAGCGGGATCATAGAGTGATTTAAGGATAAATCTTTTCTTTGCAATCTAGTTGCGTAACGTAAGAATTCTGTCTCTGAATGAAATCTGTTAAAATTTGGGTGAGTTAAAAATTTAGATTCTCTTAATAAATCATCGCTGATCTCTATAGACTCTAGATCAATTTCTTTTTCTGTAGGCGTAGCCTTATATGATGTATCAAAAACTTGTAACAATGCACGCAGATCATCCATTGTTGTAGCTTCATCCAACTGAAGGTGAATTTTGTCAGCTGCAAGTAGGCGTAAATTTATTTTTTTATTTAATGCTGATTGGTAAAGATCTTTTGCCTGCGTTGTGTGAATCGTCAAACCATCAAAAAACTGCGATGTGGTTGCAAAGTTTTTTTGATTTAGTTTGTTTTTTAGCCACGCAGTCTTCTTGTGAGTTTTTAACGCGATTTGCTTAATGCCTTCAGGTCCATGATATACAGCGTACATACTGGCAACAACAGCTAATAAAACTTGCGCCGTACAAATATTGCTACTGGCCTTATCTCGTCTGATATGTTGTTCGCGAGTTTGCAGAGCAAGTCTTGTAGCAGGTTTTCCTTGTGCATCCTTAGAAAGGCCAACTATACGCCCTGGGATTTGTCGCTTAAAATCTTCTTTGGTGGCAATGTAAGCGGCATGCGGGCCGCCGTAAAACATTCCTAAACCAAAGCGCTGTGTGGTGCCGACGGCAATGTCAGCGCCCAGCTCTCCCGGAGGAGTTAAAAGTGCTAAAGATAAAATATCACAAGTCATAATAGTCAGAGCATTATTTTGCTTTAGTTTTAAAACAGTATCTCTGTAGTCAAACACAGAACCGTCTGTAGCTGGGTAACTAAGTACTGCTGCAAAAACATCTTCGTTCGGTACGAAGCTTTTGTGGTCTCCTACCATTACTTTAATATTTAATGGACCGGCTCTTGTCTGAATGACTTCGATGGTTTGTGGGTGACATAGTTCACTTACAAAAATGGTGTTTCTATTCTTGCCGTTCGAGGCTTTTGCCATTGTCATGGCTTCAGCAGCCGCTGTTCCTTCATCAAGTAAAGAGGCATTTGCTATAGGAAGCGCTGTAAGATCTGCGATCATAGTCTGAAAATTCAGAAGTGCTTCTAAGCGTCCTTGTGCAATTTCTGGTTGATAAGGAGTGTACTGCGTATACCATCCGGGGTTTTCTAAAATATTTCTTTGAATCACAGTTGGTACGATACAAGGGGCGTATCCCATGCCAATGTAAGAGCGATTTACTTGATTTTTAATAGCGTAAGATTTTAATTTTTCTAAACTCTCAACTTCATTTAAAGAATCACCGATACTTAACTTCCCCTTAAATCGAATCGATGCGGGAATACACTTGTCTATTAGAGCATCAACGCTATCAATGTTTAAGGCCTGTAGCATGTCTTTAATGTCGTTAGCACTCGGCCCGATATGTCGAGGGATCAATGAGTTAGTATTCATGCTATGTTCCTTTGTAGGCAAAAAACCAGTGTTTGTACGGGAAGTTTGTAAGTCCATATTATCCTCTTTGAAGGATTCATAAATATCATAAAAAAAAACGACAAAATAGAATTAAGGTGTAGCGTTAGTGTATTTTAATAAATCTGGCGCGCCGGGGCTATTGAGCATAGCGTAATCAGGAGTAGGGACATACAGCCTACCATGATAGCTTTGCCTTTCTTTCATGCGATCTAAAATAAATTGGCGGGTTTGCATTTTGTGGCGATTCCAAAGAGGAGCGATAAGTTCATCCCACCGATTTGATAAAGCCCCTAAGCGATGCACTGGGATTTCAGGGGACAAATGCTCTAAAAATATGATACATTTATGAGCAAACTCTTCTAAACTGATTGGTTCAAACTCTCCCTTACGGTAGAGGGTTTCTAAGCCAGTGTTAACAAGAACATGTAGGTTGTGGATTTTTACATTTCCAATAGGTAATGAAGAGGCGATTTTTGCAGATTCTATTACCTGCTCCTCAGTTTCTCCTGGAATTCCAAATATAAAATGAAGTCCGATATCTACAAGCGGTGCAGCTTCTTTGATTTTATAGACGGCCTCAATAGATTTTTTAGCTGTGTGCCCACGTTTCAAAAAGGCCACTTGGTCTTCGTAAAAACTTTGCACGCCTAATTCGACAGATACATAGGTTTTTTCTGAATACTCTTTCCAGAGTTTTAGGGTAGAAGAAGAAATGCAATCGGGTCTTGTGCCGATTACGATACCCTTTACAAAAGGGTAGGATAGGGCCAAATCAAAATCTTTTCGAAGTTTTTCAACTCCTTTGAAGCTATTTGTATAGGCTTGAAAGTATATTACAAAAGAATCAATTTTATAGCGCTTACTAAAGGCCTCGTGGCACTCTTCAATTTGCTGTGCAAGCGGTTTTTGCATATTATCTTTATACGCAGCTGAGCCCCACTCATCACAAAAAATGCATGTCTCCATGCCGTTTAGTCCGCGGCGATTTGGACAATCGTCAACGACAGTAACAGGGATTTTATAGGTCTTAGTGCCCAGTCTCTTTTTGTAATAATCCCCAATGGAATAGTAAGTATCTAACATAGGCATGATGTAGATGGGATGTGAGGCAAAGTCAAAACTTTGAGCGGTTTTTATATTGAAATTCTTCGGATATAGCATCAGGATAGATTTAAGGAGTTACTATGAAGTTATTAGTTGTTTGGATTGGGCTTACCCAGGGTTACGCGACCACAACGCCCGATATACGACAGCTGATCACCTCGCATATTGGCCAAGTTCAAGCTTGCTATAACGAGTATTTAAAAGAAAAAAAACAAGACGGGGATTTAGCCTCGGCTAAAGGGTATTTAACTATATCTTGGCATATAGATACAAAAGGTAAGGCATCGAACTTTAAAGAATTAAAAACCAGTTTTGACGATAAGCATGTGTTTTCATGTATAGCGGCCAAAATGATTTCATGGGACTTTCCACCGAGTAAAAATAAAAAAGGTACCATTTTTAGATTTCCATTTGTATTTGCCTATAAAAAATAACTTAATTAAAGATCCATATATATAAACCGGGTAGCAGTTTTTTTACTGTCAGGATTCCACCGCCAAGCAAAAGTAAGCCCAAAAGGCATCTTAATGGAATATTTTTCACCTCAGTGGTAAGAGCATCAAACCTATCGTCTATAGCGGAAAATTTAATGTCGATTGCTTTAAATCTCGATTCTACACTTTCAAACTTTGTATCTACAGCACTAAACTTAGTGTCCATTTTGTGCTCGAGGTTCTGAATGGTTTTGTGTACACTTTCAAACTTTGTATCTACACCACAAAACTTAGCGTCCATTTTGTGCTCGAGGTTCTGAATGGTTTTGTGTACACTTTTAAAGTTTGTATCTACGCCAGCGAATCTTGTGTCCATCTTAAAATCTATATTTTCTATGGCTTCTCGTAAGCTTTTGATATCGAGTTTTGTGGCATTATTTTTCATAAAACTACCGATCACTTGCATTTGTGTTTCTGCCTGGTTCCGAGTGAATCCGGCTTTCTCTAGTTTTTTTAAGTTTTCGATCTCTATCATAGCTTTATCCTTTTATAAGTGTATCAGCTATGTGAATTGCAAATCTATTGCCAAGAAAAACTAGCAGTTACCTATCGATAATATATGTAGTTACTTTAGCTTTTTGTAAAAAATAATTTTAAATTATAAGTAGAAAGAGTGACATACGTATTTCGGATATTTATCGGATAATTATATGTTTTTAGTAGCCAATGTAAATTCTCTTTTTCCAGCGAAACCTTTGTGCTTTAATTTTTTAAATCCAGCAGCTTTTAAAGACCTACTTAGTGCGCCAGTAGCTGCATATGTAGCAAAGACACATTTTTCTTGCGCGACTGTTTGTAAAAATACATTAAGATCAGATTCAGTCCAAAACTCAGGGCTAAATTTACTGCAAAATGGATCAAATAAAATACAGTTGAAAGTTTCTTTAGGGGGACTGTTGATAATTAATGTTTCACGAAGTTGAAAGTTAGGTCCCTTAAAAAAACTCTTTAGAGTGTCTTCGTCAAAATTATACTCTTTGGAATACATAGAAAAAATTTTTTCATAGCATGAATCAAACTCAGAATTTTTACCTTCTATAAATTTCAGTAAGGCGGTACGTAGGCGGGCTTCTTTTTCGTAACTGATAAGCTGCAGAGTAGCTGTTTTTGCTCTGACAAATGCGCTTAATTCAACGTAACCGAAGCCAAGGCCGACAGATAGACAATCTACTGATTCAAAGGTCTTAAAAACTAGATCCAACGCTTTTCCGTAGACAAATTCGGTTTCTGCGTAGGCTCCTTGCGATGAGTGCATCATTTGCGAAAAGCCATCTTTAAAAAAAGCAAGACTGGGACTACCATCTTTGGTTATAACGGTTTCAAAAGGAGGATTTGGTTGTGTTTCAGTCATAATTCTTCTACATTCTAGCAATGAGTTTACGTCAATTAATGGTGGCAAAAGATATCTCAGAAGCCCTTCAAGTAAAAGCTTTTTTACAATCTAAAGGTATTTCAGTAAATGTGCCAGACGAGCATTTTAATACGATTGTGCATTATGTCCAGGGCTCTCGTATAATGATCAATGAGTCTCAGTACGAAATGGCCATTCGTTTTTTACGCGAAATCAATGTGACTACAGCAGCTGGAGTTAGCCCTAAAGTGCAAGAAGGAGCTGTTAAAAAATTAAACCAAGCGCTAGGTGCTAGTCTTCTTGGGATTTTAGGGATTCCATTTATTCCTAATTTTTATTCTTTATATCTGCTGGGTAAATTTCCTAGAATTTATAATGCAAAGTTTTTGATTACACTTCTTATAAATGCGGCTTCCATAGGCATTTGGATTTTTGGTGCTATAGAATATTTTAAAGTAAAATAATCTACAGCTCTAAAAGACGTAGATAGTTTTCTCTGTTTCTTCTTGCCATAATTTCGGCGGTAAAATCAGCTTCAATATGTTTCATTGCATTTGATTTTATAACATTTTCGGTTTGTGGATCTAAAGAATTAAATACTTTTAGCATTTCACTGTAATCATCAACAGGTATTAGATGCCCTGTTTTAGCATCTATAATTACATCAGGTATACCATCAATATTGCTAGCGATAATAGAGGTCCTAGCTTGTATCGCTTCTAATAAAACACTGCCAAGTCCTTCGCGGAAGGTTTTAGTTTGTCGTGAAGGCATAATAAACACATCAAGGGCTCTTAGGTAATCAGTGATAGGATTTAAAAATCCTAAAAATAATACGTTGTCGGAAATCTTTAATTCTTTAGCGAGTTTTTTGTATTCCTCTTCTTTTGGTCCAGTGCCCGCAATAAAAAAGCTAATATCCTTTCTTTGTTTTAAAAGAGCTTGTGCAAAATACAAAAAAGTATCCACACCTTTTTCGATACTAACCGCACACGCCATTCCGATAAATACATTGTCCTTAGATTGGTTGTGAGTAGTTGCTAAAGATTTTTTGTAAACAATTTTATCATAAGGAGTCTTATCAACTGTAACTCCGCTGGGTATGCGTGTGACTTTTTCTTTTTGAACACCATATTTAATTAATTCAATACTAATGGCATTCGATAAAGATATGTATGAATCTACAAGTTTGCTTACATATTTTGATCTAGTAAGAAAATTACTACTTGGTGGGGTAGCAACTCGTCTGTGTACAACTAGCTTTAATTGAGGGTTCTTTTTTTTCACTCGTAGACAAAGACCATGAGATTTAGAAGAGTTGGCATGTATGATCTGGATATTATTTTCTCT
This sequence comes from Bdellovibrionales bacterium, assembly GCA_037969075.1. Lineage (GTDB taxonomy): Bacteria > Bdellovibrionota > Bdellovibrionia > Bdellovibrionales > UBA840 > JAGRAL01. Next base: position 12,346 of record JBBKWS010000139.1, read on the forward strand.
CACAAATTTGCTAAGTGCGGAAACATTGCTAGGACGCCAATCGCTCGTTGAATCTAATTCGATGACATCAAATTCTTTTTTATATCTTGGGATGGCAGTAGATATTTTAGGGTAGGCTATTGTAACTTGATCACCTTGCTGTTTCAGGTAGCGCGCCAATAGTAAGACTTGGTTTTCACCACCACGCCAGCCTCTCTCCAAATTTACTATTAAAACATGTAACTTTGCCATTGGACCAATGTAGCCAAATTTTAGTAAATTCCAACAAAAAGTGTGATTTTTTTTTCATCAAATGCTATTTAGATGGGACGAGGTTTTTATGAAGATAACTATTATAGGCACAGGATACGTTGGATTAGTTTCAGGAACTTGTTTTGCCGAGTTAGGAAACCAGGTAATTGGTTTAGATATCAATAAAGATACTATAGCTAGCCTCGATCGTGGCGAAATGCCTATTTATGAGCCAGGTCTTGAGGAAATGGTAGAGCGTAATGTTAAGGCTAAACGCCTTCATTTTACTACTAACTTTGAAGCAATAAAAACTTCTGATGCGGTTTTTATTGCAGTAGGTACACCAACAGCTGACGATGGTAGTACGAATCTTAAATATTTTTATAGTGCCATAGATCAAATTATTCCCCTGATTACAGAGGAAACGATCCTGGTGATTAAATCGACAGTGCCAGTCGGAACAGCCGAAGATGCCAAAAAGTACATATTAAATAAATTTAACAAAAAGATCGCATTGGTAAATAACCCTGAGTTTTTAAAAGAAGGGGCTGCCATTAGAGATTTTATGAGCCCTGATCGAGTCATCATTGGGGCTAGTGATGATTGGGCAGCTAAAAAGATTGCTGAATTATATGAGCCATTTTTTGCCCAAGGGTACCGAGTTTACTTTATGTCTAACCTTTCTGCCGAGATGACTAAGTACGCGGCCAATTGCTTTTTAGCGACAAAAGTTTCATTTATTAATGAGATAGCTAGGTTATGTGATAAGACAGGCGCCAATATTGATGAAGTACGCCAAGGGATCACAACAGACATTCGTATCGGGACGCACTTTTTATATCCAAGTCCTGGCTTTGGTGGATCTTGTTTTCCTAAGGATTTAAGAGCACTAGTGCACACAGCCAAACAACATGACAGTCCCTTACTGATCGTAGAGTCAGTGATCGAAGCGAACGAGCGACAAAGAAAGTATATAGTTAGTAAGATCGTATCGCATTTTAAAGGTTCAGTAAGTGGTAAGAAGATAAGTTTCTGGGGAGTTGCTTTTAAGCCAAATACGGATGATATCAGAGAGACTTCGGCGATCATGATAGCGAAGTTATTAGTAGAGGCAGGAGCTGAAATTAAATTTTACGACCCACAGGCGGCTAGTAATTATTTAGCCTATATGAAAACATTAAATATTAAAGTTACTAAATGTGAAGATAAGTATGATTGTAGTGATAAGTCCGATGCATTGGTACTACTAACAGAGTGGAAAGAGTTTCTGGCTCCAGATTTAAACCTGTTAAAATCTAAGATGAGTGGGGATGTAATTTTTGATATGAGAAACGTACTGTCGCCAGCTAAAATGAAAGAGTCTGGCTTTACATACTACGGTATAGGAAGATCGTAGTACGTTATTTACTGTCACGTTTCATTTGTGCGGCTTTTATGTATTTTAAAAATACAACGAATGCGCCAAAGCAAGAAATTACAAAACCATAATAGCCATCTAGAATACCTAGTTTTAAAAAATAGGTTCTAAAAAATTTATATTTAGAGTGAATAATAGCTTTTGTAACTAAAAACGAAGAGTCTTTTTCTAAAAGCATCTGAGCACTAAGGCTAGTGTAAGAATCCATTTTTTTAAGATGCTCGGAAATAGATTTATACGAATAGTGTAAGATGTCCCCATTTAAAGTTTTAACCTGGCAGTTGGCAGGCAAAATGATTTTTTCATGGACAAGGTTCATGTTCCATTTAGATTCAGCGCGGGGAAATAGACGGGTTTGATAATCTGGGCGCCAGCCGCTATGGTGTATCCATTTTCCACAATAATTTGTAAGGCGGGCAAATCTGTAAGCCTCACTCAAAGAGTCCTTAACGGATAGTATCTGTTTTTGTAAAACTTCATCTAAAGCTTCGTCGGCATCTAAAGATAAAATATAATCACCCTTTGCAAGTGAATTACCAAAATTTTTAGTTTCAGAAAAACCCTTCCAATCAGTTTCAATAAATCTAACAGTATCAAACCTCAAAGCGATTGCTTTTGTGTTATCAGTGCTACCAGAATCAATAACTAGTATCTCTTCAGATACGCGCAAGCAAGATTGGATCGCCCGCTCAATATTTGTCTCTTCATTTTTAGTGAGGATAACTGCTGATATTTTCATTCTACATTCTCTCTAGAGTTTTAATGCCAAGTAAATTCAATCCAGATTTTATGATCTGTCCACAGGCATCTACTAATAGTGCTCTTGAAGTTCTTAGTGTTTCATCTTCAGCATGTAGTACCGAACACTGATCATACATACGACTAAAATCCTTACTTAACTCGTACAAGTAAATGCAGAGACCTTGAGGTTCATACTTATCACTAGCTTTAATTATAGTGGTATGAAACTGCTGCATTTTATTTAAAACTCTTTCTTCAGTTTCATGACTAAGTCGTTGCCAGTCTGCTTTTTTACTATCAATAGCGCCAAACTTACTTTCAACCTCACGAAGTATAGATCTGGTTCTAGCGTAAGCATACATTAGATATGGACCTGTGTTACCTGTTCGAGCCGTCCATTCTTTTAGGTCAAAAACGATATTTTTATTATTGTCTTGATTCAACATTCCGTACTTGATGGTCGCCACGCTAATATTTCTGATGGCGTCAGCTATTTCTTCTTTAGGCCACAATCCTTCATAGGTAGATAAAAAATCTTTATAAATTTGTTTTTCTAAAGTTTCTTTTAATTCGTTTAATAAAATTACATTGCCTTTTCTTGAGCTCATTTTACCATCGGGCAAAACCACCATTCCGTAGGAAAGGTGAAAGCATTTTTCAGCTTGCTTATAGCCCATTAGCTCTAATGTTTTAAAGACCTGTTGAAAGTGCAGGCTTTGGCCCACATCAACAATATAGACAGATTTATCAATCTTAAATTGATCAAACTTTAATTTAGCTAGGGCTAAATCTTTTGTAGCGTAGAGGCCTGTGCCATCTGACTTTAACACCATAAAAAACGGAAGGTTAAACTGATTTAGATCTACACCAATGGCGCCCTGATCTTTTTTAAAAATACCTTTTTCAGTGAACTCGGCCACAACTTTTTTTCCGGGAGCCGCTACTTCACTTTCGTAAAACACGTGATCGAACCTAGCATCTAGCCATTTATAGATCTCATTGAAATCATCTAAAGACCATTGTCTGGTTTGCTGCCAGAGTTTTTCTAACTCAGGCTCGTGTTTTTCTAATTTTTGTAGGGTTTCAGATACAGCGCTCTCTCTTCGTAAAATTTCTGTCGATACTGATTCGATTTTACAGTCTGTATTTTTAAAATAATCAGATACCTCGATGCCAATTTTAGTATCTTTAGGAAACACATAAATCTTGCTAGCGTCTTCATCTAAGCTGATTTCACTAGAGGCGCACAGCATCCCTTCGCTTGTTACACCCTTCTTATCTGTGGCTTCAATTTTTTTGCCGTTAATTCTTGTGCCAATAAAAGCATATGGAACAATATCACTAACCGCGAAGCCCTTTACGCCGGTGACAACGGTCTTTTTGCCTTTGCTAGTTTCTACTTCAGTCACCAACCACTTGTCATTTAGTGGGTGGGTAGCAATACTTAATATTTTCGCTGTTTGTACATTTGGATGCGGAGCTTTTGTTAACGTATAAAAGTCTAATTGTTTGTCAGCTAAAGAGTATAGTGTTCCTAAAAACTCACCGCGGGTCATTTTATCTTTAAAAGATTCATATCGCATGCCTGATTCAATGTATTGCCACAAGCACTTAGCAATATGGGTTCCGACATCACCAATGTAATTGGCGGCAACAACTTCGTCTCCTACCCACTCGCATATATGAACTAGCGCATCACCAAGGCTCACATTTCTGGTGTGCCCTACGTGAAATGCTTTATGCGTATTGGGTTGAGAGTATTCGATCATGGTTTTTAAACCTGAGCGTGGCCTTACTTTTAAATAAGACCCGTTTAGTATTTGCGGTATAAGATCAGCTGCTAGATCTGCTTTATTAATATTAAAGTTAAGATAGGGACCGATAGCCACAGCCTTTTGAAATTCAGTAGGTAAGTCACCAAGTAACGCAAAAATTTCTTTAGCAATGACAGGAGGTCCTTTTTTTAATTCTTTAGAAAATTGAAAACAAGGAAAAGCTAAATCGCCTAGCTTGAGGTCTTTAGGGAGCTCAATAAGAGCCTCTAGTTCGTCGGCCGATTTATTGATATTCAAAGTAGGTAGTTTGGTGGCCAAATATCTTGCTAGTACGGCTTTATAGTTCATAAAAAAGTAATAGCGGTTATTTGGCTAAATGGAAAGGATTTTTACTCTCTAGATTTTAGTTTTTTAACCGAATCAGAGATATGGTTGTTGTCAGCATTAGAATCGAATTCAATATTCACTTTTGCTTCTTTTAGGTGTTTTTCAATGGATATAAATCCCCAGTCGGCAATTTGAAAGCGCAGGTAGACTTTTCCGTTTTGAGTTATATTTCCCATGTACCTCGTCTGTGTTTGAAGAACATCTATTAGGCTGGGAGCAAATTGCGAAAATTGTGAGGCGCCAATGTCGTTAAGAATTGTATATTCAATGTCATATAGCCAGCGACTTTCTACGGTTTGATATAAAATAATTTTTGCTAGTAACTTTGCTGTATCAAGATTTTTTTCGTTAGAAGCCAACTCTTTTTTTAGACTAACTAGTTGTGGCTCTGGCATATAGCTGTCTAGCTGGACTTTACCGGATTTTAATTCTGCAACTAGCAGCTTCTCTTCTGGAGTCCTGCCTAAGTCAATTTTCTTTGTCTGCATTTGGGCAATTAATGCTTTTGGTGAAACCGGCACTTGCACGGTTGCAATGTAGGCATGACTAATTCCTAAAAACAAAAACAAGTGTGAAAGCATATATACCCCTTGGAAAATACTGTGCAAATCTATCAGATTTACTTCTAAAATGAAATATATAGAAAATTCAAAGACTTAAGGATATACTCGCAGGTTTTAGCTTGTCGTTTATTGTCACCTTAGCTATATCAACAGACAACCATGGCTATATCAAACAACTATCAAGCACTTACAAGTGCTGAAATAAACTCAAATGAGACCTTTTGGGGTGCTACCGGCAAGCTGGGAGCTGGGTTATTTTTCGCTAGGTTAGTAGAGTGTGGAGAAAAGAGTATTCGAGTTATGTTTAACCACGGTCTTTATAGCGTGAAGCTAAGCTCTAATCATACTAATATAAAGCCTGGAGATATTATTAAGGTAGTATTTACAGAGGCAGATAAGAGTGGTTTTTCGATAAATTTAGATGGGGAGAATGTGCAAGTACTTGTACATTCTCAAGCCGAATCATTAAAAATCCCTTTAAATATTGAGGTAAATAAAAAGTGGCTGCATTTTATCTCACTATTACGTGAATTTTTCATTGTAAATAACTTTATCGAATTTAGAACTCCAACATTAGTACCTTCACCTGGAATTGAAGAGCATATAGATGTTTTTAAGACAGAATTTATTAGGGGATCATTGAAAAAACAGATGTATTTACCTACTTCACCAGAGTTTCATTTAAAAAAAGCTTTGAGCCTTGGGTGGAATCAAATATTTGAAATAAAAGATTGTTTTAGAAATAACGAAGACAGTCCAATGCATCAACCCGAGTTTACGATGTTAGAATGGTATAGGGCGTATTCAAACTTAGAGTTCATCGTAAGTGATACAAAAAAAATACTTTTATTTTTATCATCTAAGTTGGGTATGTCCCCGCCAGTGATCTCAGCGGTAAGCGTTGCAAATTTATTTAAACAGTATCTCGATTTTGAGTTAACTGTAGAGACCACAAAAGAAGACTTAGAGATCTTATTGCAGCACTATAAGATTGCATATTCGGCCGAGGACACCTGGGATGATCTATACTTCAGAATCTTTATTGAAAAGATCGAACCATCTTTGGGTCAAGCGGGACCATTGCTAGTAACTAAGTATCCTCCCTCACAAGCGGCACTAGCGAGACTAACAGATGACGGTTGGGCTGATCGTTTTGAATTGTATTGGAAGGGGATAGAGATAGCTAACGCCTTTCATGAGCTCAATGACCCAGACGAGCAGAGAGCTAGATTTCAAAAGACGAATGACAAAAGAATCTTTTCTAAAAAAGAAGCTTTACCAATTGATGAAGATTTTTTGCAAGCACTTAAATATGGCTTACCGCCAAGTGGTGGTATTGCCTTGGGTGTTGAGAGATTGTTTATGTGCTTTTACGATATTAAAGATATTGGTTTACTTAGAGGCTTTCCGCTGTAACTAATCATTATCCTTGGGCAAAGGCTCGCCGGCGCGCTTATTGATTTCTTCTTTTAGCTCTTTTCCAACTTTAAAAAATGGCAACTTTTTTTCTTCTACATTAATGACTTCGCCCGTTCTTGGGTTGCGACCTTTATAGGATTCATAGTAACGATTTACAAATGAACCAAATCCACGTATCTCGATTCGGTCACCGCGAACTAGAGCTTCAACCATAGAATCAAAAATTGTATTCACAATAGTTTCCGCTTTTACGCGAGTCATATTTGCTTGATCAGCTATTAAATTGATTAAATCCGCTTTTGTCATTCCAACCCTCTAACCTATTGAAAGTATTGCATATAAGTTCATGCCCAACCAAATTAATTAATACTAATGCAAAGCATCTATAGTGAAGAATCATCTGGAACAATGCCTCTTCCGTAGGCATCACCGAAATATGCCATTATAGCTAGTAAAAAAATGTAAAATTGCACTAAATGCGGATGAAATAAGCTCGGGTAAAAGAGTCCGGCTAGATGAAAGTTGATCTGCATTATAAAAGTGCCTAAAACAATGATCTTGTGCCATCTGTGGGTCCTGGGGACTTCGCGCAGCAGCCTCAGGTTTAGGAGAAAGGCTTGTAATACAAAAAACAAATATGTGATTAGCCCTAAAATACCGGTGGTTGAGAGGATTTTTAAAAAATTATTCTCCATCCAGGCGCTATCAGAAACGGGTAATTGGGATAGTATCTGCTTAGCAGGAGAAGAGAAGTCACCACTTCCTAAAAGAATATTGTTAGAGATGGTATCAAACAGCAGTTCGTTTTTTGCATTCATCGCTTGCCGCAAAACTTGAAAGTTAGTCTCTAACTGCAGTACGGTGACCCGAAAGAAATCTAGAAAAATAAAAAAGACATAGCTTAATAAAATCACCATAACTAGAGTAATAAAAAAATGTTTTTTGTTAATAAAAAATACGGGAAGGATTAAACTTAAGGCCGCCGTCACCCAAACTCTAATGTCATAGGTGAATAGACATGAAAGTAAAAATAAAATTCCTAAAGCTAGGTACAACCAATGGATTTTACCGCGCTCTTCTAGGTGATAAAAGTAAGCGGTCCATATAAAGCCTGATATAAAACTAAAAAACAGGCCGAATATTAAAGGTGAACTAAATAGGCCACTTGCAATATAGGTATTAAAGTGATCAAAAGATTTAAATAGACTCACCTGAGGTGTGCCGGGAAAACTATAGCCGGTAAAATGCTGAATCATGGCATAAATGACAAATGCCAATCCACCATAAATGAACAAGTGAAAATATTTATTTACACCAGGAAATAGATGTAAAACATATGGAAAAATGCATAAAAAGGGGATCCAGCGAAGATACATAAAAAAAGATAATGTATCGCTGTTGCTAAGAGAAAAAGAGAGTAGGCAGGTCATAAAAAAGAGCAGGAGAGGAAGCTCTAAGCCAGTGAAGAACCAACGCAGTTCTTTCTTTTTACCAACAGCATCAATCAAAATATAAAGTAAACCAAAGCTTATAACTACCCAGCTTGAAATTTCTAGTAGTAAAGTTGAACACAGAAAAAAAATGACATAGATAAATTGTAGCCATGGGATGGGTAGTCCAAACATATTTTTAAACAATAGTCTAATGGAAGAGATTTCACCGCTACCAAACGAAGCTATAGGCTGTGGGTTGGTGTTGCTTCTGGCTTTCTCACTTGGCGTAATTATGTAAGACATACTACCTCATCACTTTATATTTTTTTGTAAATTTTAAAACTTCAAAATAGGCATTAATACAGTCGCTAATCATTTTATTGGTATCTGAGTATGCAATAATCTTTTGTCTCGCATTTTCGCCAACATCCTGACTGTTGATTTGCTGGTGTATGATGTCTAAAAACAATTGATAGATGCTGATTGTATCTGCTGGCCGCACTAAGAACCCATCCTTACCGTCTTCAATAAAAGTAGAAAGGCCACTTACCTCTGATCCGATAATAATTTTTTTCTGCAGCATTGCTTCTAATAAGCTCAGCTCAAATCCAGATGTTTTAGAACTTAAACTAATATAAATATCTGCCGCCTCCACATAGTCCGTAGTATCCACATTTTTTATAGCGCCGGTGAAAATTACCTTACTGCCTAGAGCTCGGCTATAAACCATAAACTCTATAGCCTGGCGTTGAGAACCATTGCCGACTATGACTAAGTACGTATTTGGTTTTTTGATGACTGTTCTTTCAAACGCATTTAATAAGATTTCGGATTCATTGGTTTCAGTCATATCTGAAAAAGTAATAATAACAAACGCATCAGATGGGATGCCTAACTTTTGCTTTATATTACTATCGTTTTTGATAGACTGCTGCTCAGACAGCTCGATGCCATAACTTACAGTAAATGTTTTGCGGTCAGGATATAAATAGTATCGCTCTAGAGTGAGTCGTTGCTGTGGACTGGTTACAAATACCCCATCAGCACTTTTAAGCAATACTCTGTCTCCACCAAAGAATGTTCTAATAAATTTATAGGTGACTGCAAATGCAGACTGTATTGCGCTCCAGGCTGTTTCTTGTGACATACCTAAAATAGAAAAAAGCTCAGACATTCTTGTTGCTTCAACATCAACTATCGCAGTAACTCCAAATTGTTTTTTAAATTTTAAAACTTTAATGCCTGAGCGGTCCATACAGTGTACAATATGAAAGGGTTGTTTGCCATGAAGCTGAGAGAACTTCTCTTTAACGACATCTACGTACTGCTCATCATTGTAGTAGCCATCTTGATTTAAGAAGTAGGCGTAAATGCCATCTTGTTCTACCTCACTGCGATTCAATAGTGTGTGAGAGGAGATAACACTAACTCGGTGTCCTTTTTTAGTAAGACCTTTTGCAATTTGAACCAGGTAACTATGATGAGCCGCTCTTCCGATAAGCGGAAAGCGTTTTGAGATAATACAAATGTTCAGTTCGCGCGGAAGTAGGGCCTTTGCCATAGCCTACAGCCTAAAGATAAAAGTTTGAAATTTCTAGCTTTTTTTGAAATTAAAGAACGCTTAAGATGTCGTTTAGCATGGCGCGATTAGTGTCGGGTATATTTAGACTTGGTATAGTTGCTTTATCTACCCATTTTAAATCTGTGTGATGTAAACTTTTGGGTTCACCCGTCCAATATAGAACTTCATAAAAAAGTAGCAAAATGCCCTTGTCTCCAAATTTATGAGAGTTCGCAATTTTTAAATCACCAATTTCTGCTTTGATGCCAAGTTCTTCAGATAGTTCCCGCTGTAAAGCTTCTTTGGGACTCTCACCAAGCTCTAGTTTTCCACCAGGAAATTCCCATTGACCGGGCAGTGTGTTGCCTTCTGGTCTTTGTCCTAGTAGAACCTTCCCATCTTTTTTCATGAGTGCGGTTACAACTGGAATCCATATGACACGCTTAGATTTCATTCAAATAGTGTAGAGGATTCCGTTGACGGTGTCATCCACTCATTAGCGAGGATATAATCCTCTAAGAAGCATGCCTTTTTCCACGCGCTTCATAGCAAGAGACATAGCTGCAACCTTCATGTCGATGCCTTCTTTTTGTGACATTTCCCATACACTCTTAAATGCTTTTGTGATTACAAATCGTAGTCTCTCATTAACGGCATCTTCATCCCAAAAGAAAGAGGCCATACTTTGTACCCACTCAAAGTATGATACAATTACGCCGCCACCATTGGCTAAGATGTCTGGTAAAACGGTAACGCCTTTTTCGTGTAAAATTTTATTTGCGTCAGGTGTTACAGGACCGTTAGCACCCTCCACAATAATTTTAGCACGTATGTTGTTTGCATTTTTACTGGTGATTACACCATCAAGTGCTGCTGGAATAAGTACATCCACATCAAGAGTTAAAAGTTCTGTATTTGTTAAATTCTCTCCGGTGCCAATTTTTGATAGGCTTTTAGTTTGTTTGTAAGCGGCAATCAGCTCGGGAATATCAAATCCGTTTGCATTAAAAATAGCACCATCAACATCACTTACTGCTAAAACTTTAGCACCTCTTTGATAAGCATAAAGCGCTGCATGTGAGCCAACATTACCAAAACCTTGTACGGCAATGGTTGTGCCTTTCATTTCTTTATTTTGTAGTTTCAAAGCTTCTTCTAAACAAAAAATAGCTCCAAGTCCTGTTGCCCCTTCTCTACCAAGGGAGCCTCCAATTTCAACAGGCTTTCCTGTAACAACACCTTGTACCGCATGACCGACGCTTTGCGAGTACGTATCCATAATCCAAGCCATCGTTTGTGCGTCAGTACCAACATCGGGGGCAGGAATGTCTTGTAGCGGCCCAATGAAGGGTAGTATTTCGGTGGTATAGCGCCTTGTTAAGTTTTGTTTTTCTGTGCGCGATAGTTTGGTAGGGTCAACTGCAATGCCACCCTTTGCGCCACCAAGTGGTAAATTTAAAAGTGAGTTTTTGAAAGTCATAAGAGAAGCAAGTGCCGCTACTTCACTTAGCGTAACGCCTTGATGGTATCTTATACCGCCTTTTCCGGGGCCAAGAGTTAAGCTGTGTTGCACACGAAAACCTTGGAACACTTTAACTGTCTTATCGTCCATACGCACAGGAACACTTACGCACAGTGCTCTTTTTGGATATTTTAATCTAGCAAGTACGTTTACATCAATATTGGCTTTTTTTCCGACGTAATCTAAATAATCAGAAGTGTGTTCAAAAAATTCGCCCCGGTAGAGATTTTGATCCATGACGGTATCCTTGTTATATGTGTGAATTAATTTATGCAGTTTTTTAGTAAGATTGTCTAGGGATGACATTTCGTATTGGTTAGTCTTTTTTATTGCTGATACTTCGGGCACAGTCTTGACTCTCTAAAATAGACCAAGTTCTTTAGTGACTTTTTGAGCGCTTCAAGCAAAATTACTGTTATGAAAACAAGCGGATCTCTAAATCTATTGCAACAGAACGTACTAGGTAAATTAGACTCATTGAAGAGCTCAAAAATACTAGTAGTGGGTGATGTGGGTATTGATCAGTACGTTACTGGCGGCGTAAAGCGTATTAGTCCTGAGGCTCCAGTGCCGGTAGTAGAAGTTAAAGAAGAGTTTTATCGGTTGGGCCTATCCACCAATGTCGCTCAAAATATAAAAAGTTTAGGCGGCGTCCCTGTACTGTTATCAGTTATCGGTGAGGATGAAGGCGGTGGACAACTACAGAAGCTATTACAAGAAGGCGGCATTGCAACAGACTTTTTAATTAAAGATAGTGCACGTCCAACCACTCGAAAAATTAGGGTCATGTCAGGAATGCACCATATTGTACGGGTGGACTATGAAGAGAAAAAATCTTTATCCTCAAAGATTCAGTTGCAAATCTTGGATCAAATTAAAAAACAGGCGAATCAAATTGATGGTGTAATATTACAAGATTATGCCAAAGGGGTGCTCTCAAAAGATCTAAATCATGAGATTACGGCTCTCTGTAAGAGTCTTAAAAAACCAGTCTATGCTGATCCTAATGAGAGAGCGGCGCTTGCGAACTATGAAAACGTGACGCTGATGACTCCTAATCTTAAAGAAGCACTAGCTTTAGCAAAATGGGATAGAGATGCTGAAGATATGACGGATAAAGAGGTCCATGAACTGGGACATGAGATCCAAAATAAAATTAACAGCGAATATATGATTATTACCCGTAGTAAAGAGGGAATGACCCTGTTTGAAGATAAGCGAATCTTAGATGTACCAACATTTGCTAGACAAGTTTACGATGTTACAGGGGCGGGGGACACTGTAATTTCTGCACTAGCGATGGGCCTGTTGTCCGGTTTTTCTTTAGAGGAGGCCTGTATTTTCGCTAATTTCGCTGCAGGAGTCGTTGTAGCAAAAGTGGGGAGTGCAACCTGTAATTTAGATGAAATCCGCCAGTCGATGAATAGCTATTGACGCTTCGCTTATAAAGCCTTATTATCCGACCTCGAATCAGAGGTAATGTGTTGGAAAAGAAGAACTTTTTTGATTTTAGTATGACCGATCTCGAGACCTTTTTAGCAGGGCTTGGGAAGGAAAAGTTTCGCGCAAAACAACTCTATAAATGGGTTTATGAAGAGCGCGTACAAAACCCTATTGAAATGACTAACCTTTCTAAGGTCTTCAGAGAAGATTTAACCAAAATGTTAGATTTTCAACTACCCAAGCCAGTGCAAGTTTTAGATTCAGTAGATGGCACTAGAAAGTTTTTATTTGATGTAGACGGCTTAACTTTTGAGACGGTATTAATCCCGGCCAAAAATCGTATGACTATTTGCTTATCATCTGAAGTCGGTTGCAACATGGCCTGTAAGTTTTGTTATACAGGAAAGCAAAAGTTAAAACGCAGATTATCGGCGGCAGAAATTGTTGGACAATACGTGGTTGCAGCAGACTCTTTAAAAGGCGAAGACCGTCGTATCTCAAATATAGTTTTTATGGGTATGGGTGAGCCTTTAGATAATAGTGATAATGTATTTAAAGCGATTGATATTATCACTGATCACCATGGCTATAAACTTGGGCGCAGAAAAATAACAGTTTCTACTTCGGGGATTGTGCCTGAAATGCATAAGATCTGGGAAAACAAAGTTCGAATGGCTGTCAGTTTAAACGCAAGTTCTGATGAAATTCGTAATTTTGTAATGCCGATCAACAAGCGTTATCCACTAAAAGAACTGCTGTCTATTTGCAAAGAGTACACTGAGAAAACAAGTAACCGGGTTACTTTTGAGTATGTTTTATTAAAAGGTGTAACTGATCGTATAGAAGATGCAGTTCGCGTGCATCAATTAGTAAAAAATATTCCGTGTAAGATTAATATCATTCCATTCAACGAACATCCGGGTACAGAGTTCTTTCGTCCAGACGAAGAAGCCATCGAAGCTTTCGCACAAAAGATGATGTCTTTTGGTTACCAGGCTATAGTCCGCAAGACCATGGGCCGTGATATTTTCGCTGCCTGCGGACAATTGACTTCTAAGTACGAAGGACGTCCTGAAACTATGCAGGCCAGTCTAGATGGTCTAGTCTAATTTTACGTTTTTTATCTTAAACGCTTAAATTCACAAGGCTTTCTCTCCGATGAAGCCTTAAGATGGCGAATAAAAAAGCAAAACTAAAATCCGATTTAATGGATCTCATTTTAGAAGATGACTTCTCTTCGAAAGAAGAAAAGACAGATGTATCTTTTGAAGAAAAGAAACAGAGAGATTTTAATGCCGAAAAAACCTCTATTGTTGAATCCAACATTGCTCTTGAGAAGGATGCCACCAATTCCTTGAAGAAAGTTAAAGACAAAATATCTAGTGTATTTAAAAAAGATGATGAGTCGACAAATAAAATAAATATAAAACAAGAAATAATTCCTGAAACAAAACAATCAGAGAATGTTTATCAAGATAAGGTTGAAAGAGCTCATGCTTTACAACTCGCTCAGCATCGAATTCAGGAGCTAGAGTCTTTAAATGCCAAACTTGAGTATGAAGTGAGTGAGCTACGCTCATCTGGTGAAGTACTTTACACGCAAAATCAAGAGATGAAGTCTGAGATCGAAAATCTAAAGAAAGAATTAAATGATTTAAAATCAAATCATATTGCTGAGTTAGGTCATATAGAAACTAAGTCTAAATCTAAAGATAAGCAGATGGATAAACTAAAGTTACATATCGATAGTTTAGAGCTTCAGTTAAAAGTAGAATTTCAAAAAGTAAAATCAAGAGAGAGAGAGCTTGAAAACCGCATCGAAATTATGAAGATGGAGAACCAAGCAGTTTTACGTAGTAAAGATGAATTAATATTAGAGTTAAAAAGAAATTTAGATGAAATTTCTATGGAAGTAGAGAATTTTAAAGATAAGGGTAGAGATTTGCACGTCAATTTAGAGGATACAAAAGAGAAAATGAGGAAATCTGTGAAGGCCCTTCGTCTAGCTCTTAGTCTTCTAGAAAATGAAGACAGCTTTGAAGATAAAAAGAAAGAATCGGCCTAGTTTGTACGTTATGTGGAGGAAAAATGGCTAATATAATTTTATTTGATTTATTGCCAGAGGTAGAAAGTAGTATCAAGGTGATGTTTGAAAAAAAACATCAGCTGCATATTACAAATCAATTTACAGAAGTTAGACAATGGATGCAAAAATATCATGTCACAAGTGTAGTGGCCTCTACGCAAACAAACTCAAAAGTATATGATCTATTTAAAGAATATTATCCAAACGTAGGTTTAGTTTTATTAGACAATCGACACAAAAGCACCAAATCAAATAAAGCAAGTGTACAGTACCTTCCCTTTGATCCTGCAATGGAAGATGTTGAAAAAGCAATTTCTAAAGTGGAAAGATCAGGCGCTAAGCGTATGCAATTACAGGCAGCTAAAGAAAGTCATGCTATTTTTGAAAAGCTATATGTCGTTGACGACCATAGTCTTGATACTTTTATGGATAGATCAATTGAGGTATTGGGTTCGTATTTGAAAGCAGAAAACTTATATTGGGTTGAGGCTGACAAGGTAAATTACTTTGCCCATGAGATGTGGAAGGTAAGAAGTTTGACCGGACACATACAAAATAAAGGCCGTGGAGAAGAAGAAAAGGAGCTCTGTTCATTAAAGGGGGCAACTAACGTTGATCTTAATAAATGTATTCTTTTTTTAAATGAAAAGTTGGGACAAGGTTGGGAGACTATTAAAACAGTGACTTTTAGTGATCCATTTTTAGTGATTCCAGTTCATAATAAAAATAAGACCTTAGGTTTTTTTATAGCTAAGAAACCACAAAGGTACTATCAATATAAGCATAATGAAGTATTTACGTTACTATCGCCATTTTTAGGTTACAGAATTGAAAGTGCAGAAGAATATAGTAAAACAAAAGATATGACCTATGTTGATGATCTTACAGAACTGTATAATCAACGTTACCTGCCAATTGCTTTGGATGAGTGTATTGAAAAGTTTGATGAGAAGGGCGATTGTTTTTCGGTTCTATTTATGGATGTAGATCATTTTAAAAAGGTAAATGATCACCGTGGCCATTTGACGGGCTCAAAAATATTGGTAGAAATTGGCAAGATTCTAAAAGAGAACATTCGCAGTATTGATTACGGTTTTCGTTACGGTGGTGATGAGTTTCTACTCATATTAGCAAATACAGATCCTGAGACAGCTAACGTCGTCGCAGAGCGCATTAGAAAGCATGTCGAATCTGAAGTTTTTACTGTAGAGGACAAGCAGATACAGGTGACTATGAGTATAGGTATAGCTTGTTACCCAATACATGCAAAAAATAAAAAAGAAGTATTAGAGATGGCTGACAAAGCAATGTACTATGGTAAAAATAAAAGTAGAAACATTGTATTCATGGCCAGTTAATGAAAAAACTCAAGTTAGTAATTAGTGATTTGCATTTAAGTGCAGGAAAAACTCTAGAGGATGGATCGACCAACACTCTGGAGGAGTTCTTCTACGATCAGAAGTTCAAAGAATTTCTTCATTTCTATACCACTGGTGAATATAAAGATCATGAAGTTGAGCTGATTATTAATGGGGATTTTTTAAATTTTATACAAATGGACTATAGAGGTCATCACCTAACAGTAATTACTGAGCCGATATGCCTGGAGAAAATCAAGCGGATTATAAATGGACATAAGGTTTTTTTTGATGCTTTACGTGAATTTGCCAGTGATCCCAAGCATACAGTTAGTTATATTGTGGGAAATCATGATCAAGCAATGCTCTGGAAGAAAACAAGAGAATACTTAAATGAAGTGATCCAATCAGAGATCAACTATAAAAACATAGTTTATTATTTTGATGGCGTACATATTGAACACGGTCATATGTATGAGGCGGCCAATCGTATTAATCCAAAAAAATTCTTCTTAAAGAAAAACCTACCAGAACCTATACTTAATTTACCATTTGGGTCTCATTTTTTTATTGAATTTGTGATGAAGTTGAAATTTAAAGATCCCCACGTGGATAAAGTACGTCCATTCTCTAGCTTTATTCGATGGGCATTGTTTTTTGATTTTAAATTTTCAATCAAAGCCATTGCAGCGCTCTTTAAGTATTTTGTGATGGCAGCAATTAAGCCATCACCGCATCGCGGTTGGACTGCTAAGCAATTATTAAAGATATTTGTTGAGGGAGCAATATTTCCTGATCTTAGCTATGCAGCTAAAAAAATACTAGGCGATGATAGAGTGCAAACAGTTATTTTTGGACATACTCATGTGTATGAGTACAGGCAATGGGGTAAAAAAGAATATTTTAACACCGGCACATGGACCGAGGTAACATCTCTTGATAAATCCTCACTTGGAAAAATAACAAAACTAACATATGTTCTTTTAGAATATGTTGAGATGACAGATAAAGTAACTAATGAAAGTAATGAAGAAGTTGAAGTTAAAAAATATGTCCCAAGGGGCCGATTGAAAGAGTGGCGAGGCTATCATCGTATCGAAGAAGATATCGTAGTTACGTAACTAGACCAAGACCCTATACTTTATATTTGTTCCAAGTTGCTGATTTTATTATACTAGTTTTTGAGGATATAACGACATGGCAGATAACGGCGATGAAAATTTTGATAAAACAAGCGTAGTCCCTAGCGATACATTCAAGCTTAAGATGGAAGAGGCAAAAACGAATCCGCCGACCCTTGTTTTACTCATGGGGCCTCTAAGTCAAATTGGAAAACAGTGGAAACTGGTTAGCTCTCCAATGCAAATTGGTAGATTACCGGATCTAGAAATTTCAGTTGATGATCGTAGTATTAGCCGAAAGCACGCGCAGATAAAAATGATTAACGACAAAATTTTTATAGAGGACTTGGGATCATCAAATGGTACAGAAGTAAACTCTGAAAAATTGCAGACGGGTTTAACGCGTGAGCTGATTGATAATGAGCAAATTAAAATGGGAAATGTGATATTTAAATATTTAGCTGAAGGAAATATTGAAGCCACTACCAATCAAGAGGCCATGTCTAGAGCAATTACCGATCCTTTGACTAAGGCATACAATAAACTCGCTTTTCTTGAGAAGGTGGATGAGGTCTTTAAAAAAGCCAAGCTCACTCAAGTGACACTTTCTTTAATTGTATTTGATTTAGATAAATTTAAAACGTTGAATGATAGTTTTGGGCATCAGGCTGGTGATTTTGTACTATTTGAACTTTCTAATGTGATAAAGCAAAAGCTTAGACCAAGTGATTTCTTTAGCCGCTACGGTGGTGAAGAGTTCACTATTTTAGTTACAGGTGGAAATTTAAAGGTTTCTGTAGATCTAGCCGAGCGGATGCGGGCAGCTATTGAGAATCATGAGTTTATGTATAATGGAGTTAGGCTTCCTGTAACTATTTCCGCAGGCGTTGCAAGTTTATTGCCTAATATGGAAAAGTGGGAAGAATTATTTGAACAGGCAGACAAAGCAGCCTATAAGTCAAAGCATGATGGAAGAAATAGAGTCTCGACAATTCAATCT
>JBBKWS010000140.1:0-14611 GCA_037969075.1 Bdellovibrionales bacterium
CAAAGCCCACTGTATTTTGATTTAAAATCAAATCTTAGAGGAAACGATTTAAATTGGTCGACACTAACAAAAACTAAAAATACAGATCTAGTAAAGTCATCCTTTGGCCAACTCTACGGCGACCAAGTACCGCAGCAGTTACTTAGTGCGGTGTCGAATCACCCGTATGGGTATTCTTGCGAGTAGGCCTTTAAGGATTTTATTAGTCGACAGTGAACAAATCATAGGTTAAAAATTTGGGTTATGTATAGTTTAGCAAATATCTTTGTTGGAATTGTGGCCGCCATCCATTTGTACTTTCTTATACTAGAAATGTTTTTATGGACTAAACCTTTGGGATTAAAGACCTTTAGGTTATCACCGCAAAAAGCGAAAGACTCCGCAGTATTGGCCGCCAACCAAGGCCTCTATAATGGTTTCTTATCTGCGGGTTTAGTTTGGGGCCTTCTTCATTCCAACCCAGCTTTCTCTAGTCAAATAAAGTCATTCTTTTTGGTGTGCGTGACAGTGGCAGGTATTTACGGAGCAATCACTGTAAACAAACGAATCTTCTTTTTTCAGGCAATGCCAGCAATTGTAGGATTGATCTTTCTTACACTCGGGTAACATTAATTAACAAATTATTGATTGATAAGTGAGGTTTTGGCTATAGGATACGTGGTCTAAGTCCGTGTCTTTATTAATTCTTTTTGTAGGTGCTATCTAAAAATGACTAATATAGTCATCATTATGTATAATATACTATACATATAGTTTGAATAACTATACATTTTTTTTATGAACTTAAAGAGCGGAAGACTTAAAATACAGTCGCGACTTCATATTTTAAGAGCAGAAAAAAGACTTACACAAGAAGAGTTGGCTCTAGCTATTGGTGTTACTAGAGGCACTATTATAGCTATTGAGAAAGGAAACTATAACCCAACCCTTGAGCTTGTTTTTAAGCTTAGTCTTTATTTTAAGGTAGATATTCAAAATATATTTTTTATTGAAGAGGATAAAAATGAAAAAATTTAATAAAATAGCAATTATTTACTTCTTAGTGTTCTTACCATTTTTAGCTCTAGGAATGGCTATGGACGCAGGAGATGCTTTTTTTACAAATGCAAAAACAGATTCGATGATGAGTTTTTTGAACGGTCTAGTTGGGCTTACGTTCGGGTTATGGATAGTATCAGCAATTTATTTGAGTTTAGCGCTTGTAATTTCCGAGCAATTTAGAGAACAACTTTTGAGTAAAATCATTCGCATCAAAGAGAGAGACGAGAGAGAATCTGTTTCTGTAGGTATCATTAGTAAAAAAGTATTTTTATCTTCAATTACTATTACTGTTCTTTTGCTTGTATTATCTTTGCTTCAAATTAATCTTCAAAAAATACCTACCGAGCAACAGATAGATAATAAAGGCCATACTATTTCATTAGGCCTTAAATTTTCTATGTGGGAAGAACCAGTTATAAAGAAAGAATCTAGCCCACTTTACTATTACGATTTCCCTTTTAGTGCGCAAGGAATTCTTATTTTGATACTTATATGGAATCTACTGACTTTCCATTTCTATTCTAGAAACTTAAACACAGAGGAGGGGTAATATGAAGATATTAATTTTAATAGGTATATGGTTGTTCGCTTATACGGCAGATGCATCAGAAATACGAATGTATCATAATTTAGTTTATGTAGATTCGATTCATGCAGATATGGCTACAGCTATAGTTGATAAGCCTAACGATGAAATTTGGATACGTTCGCATGTAAATAGTAAAAATTTTCTATTTCAGTGCCTAACTACTAGAAATATTCTAGCGAATTATTTTTCTGATGAAACTTTGCTAACATTGCCATATGAAAAGTTATTCGAAAAACTATCAAAAGAAAATGCAATTTTTAATTGTAATGCTAGGTCAAATCCGTTTTATATAAACTACCAAGGCAAGAAGGTACTGCTTTATTCTGGAGTTCTAATTTTGAATAATTAATCCTGGCTAGAGACCCGGGCATGATAAGTAAAATATTGGCAAGCCACCCGTATGGGTATTCTTGCGAATAGGTAGTTTGACAAGAACTCTTATGGGTATTAGCTTTGAATGATGTATAAAACTTTAATCGCACTTTCTCTATTCTTGAGTGGTTGTCCAGCACCTAATAGCTACAACATACAACCAGACAAAAAGTTTCCCTTTAACCAGATGTTAAGTTACCCAGTTGTTTTTAGAGTAAATTGTAATTTCAAAATTGCTGATGGACTTGAAATGACTATCGAAAATCAATCTGAAGAAATCATTAAAATCACTAAAGATGACTTCATTTTTATTGTGGAAGATGAGAGTTCAAAGAATTTTAACGCCAGAAAATGGATTTTTTCTAAACAGGATAAACTGAGTGCAGCAAAAGCAGGAAATCCTTCCTTTAGTTCTACTGGATATAACGACAATGATAAAACTTTAGAACTTGCAAAAGATGAGTATGCATTGCTTAAGTTCGAACTCCCATCATTGGTACTTAAAGATAAAGACTATAGTATTCAGCTACAAAAACCTAAGAGCACATCAGTCTTATTTAAGGTGAGATGTAATAATCATTAACACTGATTTAAAAATCATCCAGTGGTAAGTAAATCATTAGCCACTCTGTACCAATACGAGACGGGTCTAGACCTTGGTTCAAGGTTGCATAATTACATAAACTAATCAGAAAGCATGCTGCGCTAATTTGTTGGTTTTAGACTAACAAATTCTTAATCTTAGCTCTTCATTTCCGATAGGTTATATAGGAGATCACATGAGCGCAATTGCACGTTATAAGAAAAAAGGTGGGTTCATTCAACTTTTAGAGCTAATCGAAACCAGTGGGGTTTCTAAGCAAGAAAAGTTTCTAGCCTTAATCCAAGCCGAATCTCCTGCCTGGGCAAAAGCCATTCGAGAAAAGATGTTATCGATAGACAAGATATTTTCCACAAGTGATGAAGTGATTAAAGAGATCTTTACGGACCTAAGAGATTTAACCATTGCTACAGCTAGCTTTGGATTTGGAGCTGAGAAGTTGGCGAAAGTAATGAAAAACCTAAGCCATACAAAGCAAAGAAAAGTGCAAGAGCAGATTGATCTAATTAAACCTGGTGACGGTGAGATTACAACTTCATACATACAAATATTTGCTGAGATTAGAAAAATGTCTCAACAAAATCGCAATTTACTTTTAATGATAGACCCCAGCTTAGTGATCTCTGAAACTCTAGAGAACGAACTTTTGGGTGTAGAGACTGTCAATGTAGCACCAGAGATAGTTGAAAACAGAGTGCACTCTGATAATGATGACGAGGTATTTAGACTTCGTCGAATTATTAAGAGTACACAGGACGAGTTAGATAAAATAAAAACGCAGAATTTGGATCTGCGCTCTAAGCTTGAGAAGATTCAAAAATTAGTTAGCTGATACTTTTGAGGCTTTCTTTTTTCTAGTGCCAGACTTCTTACTAACTTTTTTAGTTGCTTTCTTTTTGCTGAACTTCTTCTTGATGGTTTTTTTTGCTTTTGTTTTCTCTTGCTTGATATACTTTTCAAGACGGCCTTGGATTTTATGTAGCTCTTTTTTTTGCGTATCAATATATGATTGCGCTTTTTTGATTTCACCAAGTACGGTTTTGTTTAGTAAAGTCTCAATATCTTTTTTCTCTTTAAGAAATCTTTTTTTAACTTTAGTTAGATCCTGCTCAACCGTCGTTGTTAAGTCACTTTGTAAGTTATGAATCAAATTCTTAACATTTTCTTGTGCTTTTTGTAGATTATCAATAGGAACGTAGTTAGACAGATTTGATAAAATTTTATCCCATGAAGCTTTTAATTCTTTAACACCAGGCATTTGTACCTCCCTTTAGGTGGGCCTATAATAATGAACTAAAGTTAGTTTTGCAAGGCAAATTCCAAGCTATTGCACAATCATAATGTGTCCCCATACTTCAGTTAGTAAAAGTGGTATTTTGTACTCCTTATAACGATCCATAATTTTAGGGTGCGGATGATTGTATCTAGCACGTCTTGCACTCACAATTCCCATTTTGATGCTATGCAAATGAGAGAGTAAATACTTAGAGCTACTCGTCTTGCTGCCATGATGTGGTAAAATGATGATTCTAGGATTTTGAATTAGATGAGCCCATTTTTTTTCAGCCCTAACTGTACTATCTCCTGTGAAAAGGATGCCGTTTAAATAGTGAATGGTTGAATTTGAGTTTTTGTCCTTAAATCTTTTTGTAAAGTATAAGACCCTCAGGGGAGGATGAACTTCCTCAATTAGACTTTTAAAGCGTTTGAGCTTATATAAAAAATTATAGTGATCTTTGTCCCAATGGCTAATCTGAACGTAGTTTACTTTTTGTTTGCACCATTTCTCAACGGGTTTAGGATAAATTTCACCACCGGCATCAATATGCATACAATACTGAGGAGTTACATAGGTTGTCCATTGCCCTTGGCCTACATTCCAAACAACTAAAAATGGCAGAAAGTTAGGGTTAAGTCTACTAGGGCTTAATAGTAGTAATAAAATTACGATTCGCATAAAAATTATTTTTTCCTAATATCCAAAGTACTAAGATGTATGACCAAAATATTGTTGGTGAATACGTCATTGTATAATCAGACTGGGTTTGTAAGTAAAAACTGATTTGGTGCAATATTTTAATAAGTAGGGTCCATAACAAATCTACGCCAATGTATAAGTTAGGGATAAAGTAGGCCAAGGCACTTAGAGGAAACAAAAGAACCCCTAATACAGGTCCTAAGCTAACATTGATCAACACACTAAAGGGGTGATAGTTTCCAAGGAGTAGAAGGGCTGGGAATAGTACGATGTAGACCCATAAGTTAGGATGTCTACTTGTAAGACTTAGTGCAAAAGCACACAGGATAGAGAGTTGAAATGATAGGGATTCTATCCAATTTGGAAATAAACAAATACAGAGAAATATTGTAATAAAATGTCTGTGCCACGAAGACCACTGCAAATGTCGTTTTTGATTTATGTGGTTAAGACCGATAAATATATATGCTCGCACTATCGGTGGCTCTAAGAGACATATAAATGAATATATCAGACAGAGAAACATAATTATTGAATCGTTAATTTTTATGCGTTTAGAGATAGATGCGACTAAAAGTAAGTGAGAGCCAGAAACTACTAATAGGTGAAGAAGGCCAGTGGTGGCAAATAGATTGCTAAGGGTCGCTGAATCTAAGTTTTCGCCACAGACAATGCCTTTATAGAGCTGAATATGCTGTGATGGAGGGCTGCTAGATACACACAATTGGTGAAGTAGCGGGCTAAAGTACTTAATCTTATTTTCAATAACTATGCAGACAAGGCTAACTATAAAAGGCATATGGCAGATCTATGCAAAAGATCGACCAGGTATGAGAACTAATTAGTTAGGTGAATATAAGTTTTGGTGTCCGGTTATTTACACTGATAAGCGTATCCGCTAACAATTTCGTTAAAACCTACATTGTTAGGGCCAGAGCTTTGGATGTGTGTCGCTCCCATAAGACTAGCGGCATCGCGCAAATCTTTTTGCCAGTTTTTAGTGTCTTTTGTTTCGACCACTCCTAGAAACTTACAAAGACTTAGATCGTTAGGAGAGTTAATGTAAATACTCCTAGAGCTAGTTTCGATGCTTGCTGTGGTACAGCCGGCTAGAATCAGTAATACTATAAATAATCTTTTCATATGCTTCTATTGTCTTAGGATTCCCAGGATAGTCAATAGTTGTTGAAAATATAAACAAAAAAATGTTTCTATATTGGATTCAGAATTGCGAAGAAATGATTAAAAATTAACATGGTTAAGTCGAATTATGTCTTCTATGATATTTTTATAGGAGATCTGATGAAATACCTTATACTATTACTCATTTTTGCAACAGCATGTGCCACAAATACAAACACTGTGCTTGCTCCAACACCGCCTGTCGCTCTTAAGCCAGAGTGTATTTCAAAAAGGGCAGCATTTGATATTGGATCTGGAGAAACTAGGTTGAATGTATCAAAGGTTGATATTTGTAACCACAGAATCATTGTCACTGAGCTAGAGCTGGCAGAAAAAGTTCCATATAAAGAATCCATGGGAAAAGGAAAGTACCTTGGGCAAAGTGCGATGCAGGCTGGCTTTAAAGTTTTGCAAACAATGAAGAGCGAGGCACAAAAATTCTCACCAGATTCTTATTTAGCAGTTGCTACAGCTTCTTTTAGAGAAGCTAGAAACGGAGAAACCTTTATTGATGAAGTTAATAAGGGATTAAAAATCAATGCTAAAATTATTACGCAAAAAGAAGAGGGCAATATTGGTTACTATGCGGCTCTTGCCGCAGTGAAACCATCCAAAAAGGATTTTGTGGTTTGGGACATAGGTGGCAGTTCACAACAGATTGTTACAAAAGACGGTAGTGGCAACTTTATTGATTATGAGGGAACGTTAGCCTCAGTATCATTTAAGAATAGAGTCTTATCAGA
Organism: Bdellovibrionales bacterium; assembly: GCA_037969075.1. GTDB lineage: Bacteria > Bdellovibrionota > Bdellovibrionia > Bdellovibrionales > UBA840 > JAGRAL01. The sequence goes on from JBBKWS010000140.1 coordinate 6,507, forward strand.
GATCAAGAATCAAAAGAAAAAATCACCGAATCCTTTAACTGCAAAAGAAATGCAAGATTCTATTGAGATGTCGCAAGGTTTCGCGGTTAAAGATGTGCCAGCGCAAATCAAGGCCATTTTGGCAAAGCCTGATGTTGAAGTGGTTGGTATTGGTGGTGTGCACTATTATAGCGTGCTTAAGCAATCAAAACCCGCCTCAGGCAGCAATATGATTACCAGAGAAGAAGTTGGCGCTACAGCGATTGATTTAGTCGGTAAAGACGATGCGTATTTTAGTAATCAGAAACATGTGGATACCACAATTACAAATGTTGCTCTTGTATATGGATTTATGCGAGGTTTAGAGATTAATGCTATTGAAATTTATAATGTGAATTTATCACATGGGGTTTTAGTTCACCCCAACCTTTGGAAAAAGTAGTTAGTTACTAAATAACAATCGGCAGCTAGCTCCGCGATTAGCCTCATTTTCAACTTGTTGTGGGTGAGGCTTTCCATCTTCGCCGCGTACAAGTAAAAGGCGATTCATCGCTTGTGTTCTTGCTTCTGATTCAACTCTTTGTGCCTCAGCCTTTTCCATAGATCCACTGATTGCCTTGATAGTGCCATCTACCGCTCTATATAGACCGGGTGCTGTTTCGAAAGCAATTTGCTTAAGGCTTCTTTCGGCTCTACTTGCCGGATGCTCTGATTGTATTAAAAGCTCTGCTCGAATTAATTTAGAAACCTCTTCGGTGGTCCTTCTGTTTTCCTCAACTTCAATTAAAGCATTATTCACTGTGCGGTAAAAGCGGTAGCCAGTGTACATCAAATTTTTACCTATCCATTTCGATAGATCGATTGCAACATCTAAAAATACTTTTGGGTAATACCCTAAGACTTGTGAGTAAGGAATTCCCTGCCACCTTACATTTTCCCACTGCTGTCTTGCTTCTTCTACCTTCTCAAATTGCTGCTGAGTTGTAGGATGATCTGGGCCTAGTTTTTGTTTTAATTGGTCATATGCTTCCATTTGGTTTTGCACTTTTCTAAATTTTAAATACGGCGAAAATAAACGCATAGAGGTCCAATAATCTTTGGCATCTTGAAGAGTTCTAGCTTGTCTTTTAGACTCTGGATGTTCGGCTCCGAATTGTTTTACTAATTTCTCTAAGTACTTTTCATGGGCCCTTAAAGCTCTAAACTTACCATATGGACCTAAAACAGCATAAGCAATGTGCCCTATCGGAATAGGTACACCAAACATATCCATGGTATAACCAAATCTAGAGGTTAGGCCTACGGGAGTCGTTATGTTTTGTACTGACTGAGATTCAAAACTCTTTCTTGAAACATCAGAGGTCCAAGACTCTATGGTTATCCATGGTATTTTGATTTTAATATCTTTAAAGTTCAATGTGGGGGCTTCGAGCGCCAGCAGCTCCGGTAAATTTCGTAGCACTTCGGGGTTAGTGGTGTCTAACCCAGCTGGGGTAGGGAGCTTGATTTTTCTATCAATTACTTCAAATGAAAACAATGGAAATTCTTTTGATGGTAGTCTAAGCTTTGGGTATCTAAAAACAACTTTTCCTTGGGCCTCACCATTGTAAAAACGCATCCTGGCTTCTTCTTGTAATCCTGTTTTTGCATCAGATTTTAAACCTTGGTTAATACCGGCATCGGCATGCATTTTTGCGGCATTTGCATCCCACTGACCATTTTTAAAAGGATTTAAATTGGCGTCAGACATTAAAAACATTGAATAAGTCTGAGTAAAACCTGGGAGTAAGTTTTTAGCAAAAGTTCTAAAATCAGTGGCTTTACCAGTGAATCTAGACCAAGTTTTACTAAGTACTCCAAAGAATAATGAGAAGCCAAAAGAGTTTTTAACCACGGTAGAAATATCTAGGCCCTCAGGAAGCATACTTTGGAATAAATAAGTTGTTGCAAATGTCATTAAAGATAATTTTGTGGCCCAGTATAGGCCATTAAAATAATCGCCGGTTAATAAAACCTTTAGTTTGCCTAAGCCTTTATTGTTTTTCCAAACGTCTTTGTTATATTCTGGAGTTTCCCAAATATGCTGCCAATACATAACCCAGCGAGCGTAGGTGTTTTTAAAAACACCCTTTACACTGTTACTAAGTGAACCTTGGTTTCTAAATATTTTCGGCTTTTGAATTACTTCTGAATCCAAGATTTGTTGTTTGGATGAACTATACCCAACAAGCATTACATCCCAACCATTTTTTAAATTTTGTTCAGTTTCAATTTGTGCTGTTACATCCGCTGCTTTTTTCATAATGTTAGTAAACCAGCTTTTAGACTCTAGCTTTTCAGCTGATTCTGTCATGATCTCATTGATTTTATCTTGCATACCTTCTGGTATACTAGGCTTGTCTTGCCCTGGTTGATAAAATAATTCAGAACTCCATTCTTGCATAATCATTCTAGCGGCAAGTACTCGTAGGTATTTTGATAGAGCTCGCCTTTCTTTAAGTTCTTCAGCGTAAGCTTCAGGGGATAAATTGCTGTTAGGGGCTTGTTCGATAATGTCTAATTTGGCTTGGTCCAGATCTACAAAAAAGAAAATACGCTTTAGGCCGTTATGACGAACCTTAGTAAATAGCATGGCTTTATCGTTGTGGGTAAATAGTAGGGGCTCCGCTTTTCCTAGTCCGTCTACTTCAAATTGTACACTATCAGAGTTTTGTCGCTTCTCGATTTTTTTGATTAATTCCTCTAGGCCAATTTTTTCTTCTTCTTTTTTTACATGGTCGAAGTGATTGTATAATAAAAACATGATCTCATTCATGTACTGAGTAGGAAGATCCATGAATTTACGAGTTAAGCGTTTATCTTCTTCAGTGAATTCACTAACATCTTTTGGAGGTTGTTCAGGTGAAGAGTTTGAGAATATATCAGGGTTAATAATTCCGCTGGCTGTTTGTGTTACAGCCGACCCGTCAGCCGCAGCAAGCGAAGTGATTGGCTTAGTTAGTAGTAAACTAACTAAAACAAGTAACGACCGAATCAGTGCATGATAAAATTTCAAACAACTTCTCCCAATCCTAAGCTTAGATTTTTAAATAAGCTTATTATCCCTAATTCCCAACATCTGCATTATAAGGGGTAGCAAGGGCTTTCTCAATAGAGGGTGAAGGCTAGGGCAAAGATTACGTGTTTGAAAAGATTTTAGACAGTATAATTAATGACTTAGGCGAGTTTTGCTAACTAAACCCTAACGAAGATCATGGGTGGTATAATCAGCCCTGTTCCACCAATAGGCAGTGCCTGTTGGATCTGTGGGCAGATACTTGTCAGTGGCGCCAGAAAAGACGATAGAGTTTGTCATGGTTTCGTCGATTTTAACGGATTTACAGTTGAGGCCCAGATTGTCCACTTTTAAAAAAGCCTCTAGTTTTGCCTTAAATAAGACTGTTAAAATCTCGGTGGTAGGGTCACCTGGAGTGATTAAAAGCCTACCTTCTGGATTGTCTTTTCTAATGAAGCCAATCATGGGGTCTTTGGCATTTAACTTAAAACTGTGGTCTACATGTTCATCAATCCACTCGTGCCATTTTTTCTTAGCTGTTTCAAAGGTGACTAGCATATTGGTGTCGGCGGTTAGGGCAGGTGTTTCTTTAAAAAGAACGACTTCAATATTCCAGGTGTGGCCATGAGGTTGGGCGCACTTAGACTGCCTATTTGCATCTTCTACAAATCTGTGTGCGGCCTCCCATTTACGACGAAAAATGATTTCCATGAGAAAGGTGTAGCTTGTGCTAATTTTAGAGTCAAGTTTGCCATAAAAAAAGCCCACGTATTAGGTGGGCTTTTAAACTTAGTACGTAAAATGTACTAGTTGAATTATTTAGAACAAAATGGAAGGTCTGGCATAATACCGCAAAGTAATTCACAGATAGTTGGATCGCCCAATGGACATTCTCCACCACCGCCACCAGAGCTAGCATTTGCTACAACGTAATCTAATGAAGTTACTGCAGTACCAGCAGCATCTTTTACAGAGATTTGAGTTGTACCTTCTGCAGCAGCTGTTACTAAACCGTCAGCACTGATAGTTGCAACACTTGCATTCGAAGAAGTAAATGTAAATGGAGCTTTACCGTTTTTAACACTAACTTGTAGAGTTTCTTGTGGCTTGATCGCAGTAGCTGTAGGAACTAAAAACATTTTTTCAGCTTTTAGATTTGTTACAGCAGCAGCAGCATCAATACGGCAATTACATGCAGTTTCGATATCAACTTTTGCACCAGAAGATTGTAAAATCGCTCTGATTTCAGCTCCTGTCATATCTGGATATTGTGATTTAATTAAAGCAACAATACCTGCAACAAGTGGAGTAGCCATAGAAGTTCCAGAAATCTTACCGTACTTGTTACCTGGGAAAGTAGACAAAATGTCTAAACCAGGTGACGCGATATGAACTGATTTCTTACCAAAATTTGACCATGATGGTTTTGCATCATTAATGTCAGAAGCGGCAACAGAAATCATATTCGGAAACCCACCGTTAGCTGGGTAGAATTCAGTTGTATCGTTGTTAGTACCATTGTTTGCAGCGGCAGCTACAAAAATAACTCCAGCTTTATCAGCTCTTTCTACAGCATCAACAAGTGGTTGCGCCTGTGAGCGACCAATTTTTGCACCCCAGCTAGCTGAAATGATGACAGCTTTCTTTTCGATGGCGTAATCAATAGCTTTAATACCAGCCATTAAATCACCGCTACCATCAGCACCTAAAAAGCGTAGTGGCATGATGCTTACATTTGGACTTGCTCCAACTGTACCGTTATCCACTAAACCGTTAGCGCCGATTGAACCAGCACAATGTGTCCCGTGACCTGGGTTTTGTGAACCAGTTTCATCCATTGGATCATTGTCGTTACCTTTGAAATCGTAACCTGGAACCATGTTCGTAGATAAAGATTCGTGGCGATAATCAACACCAGTGTCAATAACGGCAAGTAAAACGCTCTTAGAGCCGCGTCCTGCTACTTCCCATGCTTTACCCATATTTACTTTCGTATTCGCCCACTGCTCTTGTAGGTTCGCAAGGCTTCCGAAGTCAAAAGGGGCTTCGTAAGCATGCAACTTAATATTTTCTACTACGTACTCAACATTTGAATCTTGGTAGATCTCAGCTAAAATAGCTGCTTCTGTTCCTTCTGCAATATCAACTAAAACTAGATTCCCTACGTTGTGAGTCTCTAAAGCTTTAACGCCTGCAATCTGCGATACGCTTTTTAGGTTGATGTTTTTTTGTTTGATTATGTACTCAGCGGCATTCACTTGCACGCTTGCTAATAGGACAAATAATAGTGATGTTATTTTCATCATGGATTTCCCTCCCTGGTTATATTCCATGCTAAATATTAACGCAGCATTTTTGCGGGATGGGTAGCAAAAAAAATCTTTTGCTTTTTGTGTGTCGCACTGCTTTTATTTTTTTATGAGTTTAAATGTTTCAAACATCAGTTTCTCTCCGGTGATTGTTTTACCCAAAGAATATGAAGTTTTTGATTTCACCAATGGATACGATCCAAATCGCAAGAACAAATATGCGCATGGTGTAGGCAAGTACAACGAAAAAAGACCTAATATGTATGTTAGCGACCTCTATAGTGAAGATCGCAATATTCATATGGGTGTAGACATAATGGCACCAGTCGGAACTTCGGTGCATGCTTTCTATGAGGGTGAAGTATTTTTGTTTGCTAACAACGACAAAGATTTAGACTACGGTTATACAATCATCACAAAGCATGTGATCAACGAGCAAGTTTTTTATGCATTGTTTGGACATCTAAGTAAGAAATCTATTTCATCTATATATATAGGACAAAAGTTTTCTGCCGGAGATATCATTGCCTATATTGGTGACAAACAAGAAAATGGCGGGTGGAATCCACATCTGCATTTTCAGATATCAATCGTTGAGCCAAATATTTGTGATATGCCAGGTGTTGTTAGTGAAAAGGATTTAAAGGAAGCGTTGGTTACTTACCCTGATCCCAGAATTATTTTAGGTCCGATTTATTAACTCATAACTAATTAAAAACTCATGATAGCATCATCCGCATCTAGTAAATTAGTTTTGAAATGATTTAAGTAAAAAAATATTAAGGGGGATATATGATTTTCGTTTTTATGATTCTATCTCAAGTGAGTTACAGTCTTACATTTACTGCCGTGGGAGATACTGGAAAGGCAAATGAGGGGCAGTGGGAAGTTTCTAGAGCGCTAAAGCAAACGTGTGAGGCGAGAAACTGCAAATTTAATTTACTTTTAGGGGATAATTTCTATCAAGACGGTGTTAAGTCTGTAGATGACCCACAATTTTATGAAAAATTCGAAAAGCAGTACAGCGATATTAAAATGCCATTTTATGTTGCTCTTGGTAATCATGATTACGGGGACTTAGAGGATAAGTGGGAGCAGGGTGCTTTTGAAATTGCCTATTCAGCTAAAAATCCGCAGTGGATTTTACCTAAAGAATATTACTTTTTTGAAACAGATGGTGTCTTATTTATAGTTTTAGATACGGTTTTACTGAAACATAATAAGCAAGTTAAAGAGCAAGCGGCAATGGTAAAGACTGCGATAAATAACTCTAAAGCAGAGTGGATCATTGTTGTAGCTCATCATCCATACTTATCTAATGGCAGGCATGGTAATGCAGGAAACTATGAGGGCCTACCGTTTCCTTATAAGGTAAGTGGTAAATACATTAAAGATTTTTTTGATAAAAATTTATGTGGAAAAATGGACATACTGTTTTCGGGGCATGATCATAATAAACAGATATTGCCAGGGACTAAAAAGTGCAAAGCCACATTTGTGGTTAGTGGAGCGGGAGCGAGCGCTACACCTTTAAAAGAAAGAAATCCATTTTTTGCTCAGTCTGAAGAACTTGGTTTTATTTTAGCACATGTTGAAAATAAAAAAATATCACTAGAAGTAATTAATAGCTTGGGTAATACTACTCATGCCCATGTCGTTAAAAAAGACTAAAGTTGTTTTTTTAGATGCATCTACTGTAGGAGATATTGATTTATCTCCTATTTCATCTATTGTAGAAGACTTTATAGCTTATGACAGAACAAAACTTGATGATATTGTCGATCGCTGCCTTGGGTACCCCATAGTTGTTACCAATAAAGTTCCTTTATCAAGAGATGATTTGGCAAACTTGCCTGACTTACAATTAATATGTGTGGCAGCCACGGGTGTAAATCATATTGATATGGCCGCGTGTGATGAGATGAAAATCAAAGTTAAAAATGTTGTGGGCTATTCGACAGATTCGGTAGCGCAATTTACATTTAATTTGTTATTACAAAGTTTGCACTCAAATATTTATTATGATGAGTATACAAAAAGTGGAGATTGGTCAGCATCGCCCATATTTACCAATTTAAAATTTCCATTTTTTGAACTAAAAGGAAAAACGTGGGGCATCATTGGCTTAGGTAAGATTGGCCAAAGAGTTGCCGAGATCGCAAAAGCTTTTGGTTGTCATGTTGTCTACACCTCTACTACGGGTAAAAATAATAATGATAATTGGGAGCGAGTGGATTTAAAAAAAATGATGGAAGTTTCTGACATCATATCGATTCATTGTAATTTAACAGCTGAGACGGAAGCCTTGATAAACTGGGACTTACTAAAACAAACAAAGAAAAAGCCAATCTTGATCAATGTTGCAAGAGGTCCGATCGTTATCGAAGAAGATATTTGCCAAGCTCTCAAAGAGGGATTTATTCGAAATTATGCCACTGACGTATTGTTTTTTGAGCCGCCGCAAAGGCAACATGTGTTTTTTACAGACAATGATATTAAAGATAAAATTTTTGTAAGCCCACATATAGCGTGGTCATCAATTGAAGCCCGCCGCAGGTTGGTAGAGGGTATAAGAAAAAATATCTTGGAATTCGGTTAATGAGTCTGATTGTTTTTTTAATAGCACTTTCATTTGCGAATGATCCAGTTACTCAAGAAAAAGATCAAAATTCAGCAGAGGCTGTCTCGCAAATAGATAAAAAAAAGCCACCAAGGCTTCCAAAATATGAATTTGGTGTAGGATACATATTTGGTGATATTCA
>JBBKWS010000141.1:0-2636 GCA_037969075.1 Bdellovibrionales bacterium
CCAGTTACTCAAGAAAAAGATCAAAATTCAGCAGAGGCTGTCTCGCAAATAGATAAAAAAAAGCCACCAAGGCTTCCAAAATATGAATTTGGTGTAGGATACATATTTGGTGATATTCAAGATTATCCTGGGGCTAATGAGAAAACCATTCGGTCTTTTCCGATCCCGTACTTTGTTTATCGTGGGGATGTTTTACAAGCCGAGCGGGGTGGGCTTCGTACCAGATTTTTTAAAGGCTCTTACTACGAATATGATTTTAGTTTCGCTGGCGCCTTTCCAGCGAACTCAGATGATAATAACGCCAGAGAAAACATGAATGATCTTGGCTGGATGTTTGAAACGGGTCCGCAGTTAAAACTTTTTTTACTTAGATCAGAAATTCAGAATTGGACTCTACGGCTTCCCATACGAGCGATCTTTAGTATTGATGATGATCAAATTCATGGAAGAGGCTATTCGTTTAATCCTAATTTACAAATCTCATTTCCTAAGTTTCCATTTAAAAGAAATATTTTGTCTTTTGGTTTTACTACGGATTTTGCCACCAAAAAAACACAAGAGTATTTTTATGAGATAAAACCTAAGTATGTAACTGCCGAGCGGTCATTGTTTGCGGCCGAGGAAGGACTCTTGGGATCTAGTTTTGATATTACACTGGTTACAGCCTGGAAGAAATTTGCTCTATTTGTAAATACAACGTTTAATTTTTACGGCGAAGCCAAAAATAAAATTAGCCCACTACACTTAGACAACCGAACCGAGAGCGTATCAGCAGGCTTTATCTGGAGTTTTTATCAATCTAAGGAACAGGGGTTTAGATAAAGCGGTAGTGTGCCTTTATAGGCGATTTATGGCTTTTAAAGGTTATTTTTCAGAAAACAGCAGGACCAAAGAGCTTATAGAAGCAAAAAATAGTGAGTGGTATATGATTGAGAAGTTACAAATGCTTCCGCCTCGCACTGAAATTATCTTGAATAATTTAATAAGTGTTCAAGATAAGTAGAATTTAGATTTCTCTAACCCCTCACCGGATGTTGTTAAAAACATTAAACAGAGTGCTAACAAAGCCCATTTAAAACTCAAAATTTTAACTGAGTAAATAGTAAAAACCTTTATAAGTTCAATTGTTTACATATTAGAAGGTGGAATTCACCAACACTAGAGTAGGCCAGTTTATAAAACTACTCCTTAACTGAGTCCACGGGGCAAAAGTCTGAATTTTTTTGGCAAATTGCGGAATGACCTCATTTATTTTATAGTAAATAATGATACGAACTCAGATTCTTTTTTTATTTTCTTTGATGACGGCCTGCTCTAGTTTTTATCGCGTGAATTTAGAAACAAGTTCTTCTCCACAATGGGGCCAAAGAAGGCCTAACAGTGAGGTCTCATTGCAAACAGAGCCTGACCGTGAGTTTTCGATATTAAAAAAGCTTGGGGTTGAAGGTCGCATCTTTGATGATTCGACCTTCAGTCAAACTGAGACGAATTCGTCTTATGCTCGCATGGACTCGAATTTTCCTGTTCAGTTGCCAGGTTTTGTAATTGAGCAGCTACCAAAAGACAGTCAATTAGATCGAGTTGTAATGGCTGAAATTTTAAACTCAAAAAAAATTGAATGGAGTTTTTTGTTGGAGCCTCAAGTTTTGAAAACCATGCGCGAGCTGATTGAAACAGGCAATATTATCATTGTTTCCAGGTCTATCTGTGGTGAAAAAGCAGTTGCTTTCGGCGAGGGTCATGCACTTTTGAGAAATTGGCAAAAAGTTTTTTCCTTTAAACTACAGGGAGCGATTTTGATGAGCTCCTGCATAACACCTCATGGTTTTTTGCATGAGGCTTTTCATCTTCGACAATATGCTGGCAAAAACGTTCCTATTGGCCTACAAGCTCTTGCTAACAAAGTTTCAATGACTTTAGAAGTGACGGATGCAAAAGCTATCGGCTCTATAGTCTACCCATTTATTGAGGCGCAGGCTAGTTACTATGCGATCAAGAAAATGCGAGAATTGTATCCGCAAGGAAAAACCAAGGCCAGTCCATTTTTCGATTTAGGTGAGCATACAGCGTTGGATTATTATTCGATGAATTTTAGGTGGATGCACGGTCGAGTAAATATGGTCACCGGGGAATCGCAAGGTGCGAAGTATCGGGCCATGCAAGAAGTTTACTCAGAGGTGTTTTTTTTAGACAGGGAAAATTACCTGACCTCACCTATGGGATTTTATAGGATGTATTGCTGGGATTCTGAACGATCACGCTGGCTTGTTCCGAATACCGATAGTCGTAAAGAGTTAAAGATTGAAATTTCTCAAGGGGATTGGGAGAAGATACCTCCAATAAAAATGGAGGAATGTGATTCAGCAACAAAGGAAACAAACTGGTAGTCATTCACCGACATTTGTTAAAATCAATTCCACTAAGAAGATATTCGCAGTTTAACTAGCAATATACCGACTTACCAAATAGTGCCAGCACCCCGAACGCCGTCCATGAATTTTAAGTTCATGGCAGCTATCTTAAGCCCGAGATGCTAAAAGAGTTTCATTAGAAGTATTATCGTCCGGACCAAATAATTAAATATTTTTACGACCGACTTTAATAATTCTATTTTCTTCCGATAAGAACAGTATCTT
>JBBKWS010000142.1:0-22927 GCA_037969075.1 Bdellovibrionales bacterium
AATATTAATAATAGTGGTGAGTTATTTGTAGATGCGTGCTCTAAAAGCCGCAATTTAAATTGGGTTGAAAGTATTTTTTCAATCACGGTTCAATAGTCTACTTCTTATTATTACGATCTCTCCAAGATTTACCTTCACGCGCTTTTCTATTTAGTTGAAAGTCGCGAACCGCTTTTAAGTGATCCTGATACGTCTTAGTAAAAACATGAGTCCCATCATTTTTACTTACAAAATAAAGAAAGTCTGTGCTAGCTGGGTTCAATGCCGCTCGAAGCGCATCTTCTCCTGGATTAGCGATAGGCGCAGGCGGAAGACCTGGAATAGTGTAAGTGTTATATTTAGTACTTCGTAGAATGTCTGCTTTTTGAATATTTTGTTTCCACGATCCATCTTCAATCATAATACCGTATAAAATTGTTGGATCACTCTGTAGGCGCATTCGCTTACGTAGTCGATTATGAAAAACTGATGATATCAATTCTCTCTCTTCTCCGTCACCCGTTTCTTTTTCGATCATACTTGCCATTGTAACGTGTTCAATAAATGGAAGCTGCATCATATTCGGTTCACGCAACACCTGATCATAAATTTTTCTAAATTGGGTGGCCATTGCAATAACGATTGCTTTTGCGCCTTCAGATTTACTAAAATTGTAAGTTTCAGGAAATAGAAACCCTTCAAACGATGCAACACTTTGGCCCAATACCTTAGTAGCTAAAACGGGGTCCTTGGCATAGCTTAAAAATTCTTGAGTAGTTGCTATGCCTTTGGCTTCAATAATAGCTGCTATGTCAAAAATATTATAACCCTCAGGAATCGTAAGGGGATATTTTACAACATTTCCAGATACTAATTCTTCAAGGATTTGTTTTGGCGTAAAGTTTTTGGATAATCTGTATTCACCAATTTTTAACTTGGTAGTATCTCTACGAAACTTTGCGTACCAAATAAAATATCTGGCATTAGAAATAAGTCCCTCTTGATGTAATCGCATTGCATTTTGTGTAAACGAGCCGGGCTTAACCTCAAAGATATGCTCCTTATAAGTCTCGGTTTGGGCTTGCGTTAAAAACGAAAAGCCCTGAATACCCAACCAAGAAGATAAGACGAATAAGCACAGTAAACAGGAAACTAAAAATTTCTTTATCATTATTTTAACTCAATACCCTTAGCAATTGTTTTTATATCAAAATCTTGTTGATCCTCTAGGCAAGCTATTGGAGTTGTACAATAGTAAACCGCAAAATTACCAGAAGGTCTATCGTTACCAGATTTTTTCTCTCCTCCAAATGGAAGTTTAGAGCTGGCTCCGCATGTTGCCCTATTCCAATTGACACTTCCCACCTGTAAGTCTTCATAAGCTTTGATGTAATTATTTTTTTCTTTTGTAAAAATAGATGCCGCTAGTCCGTAGTTAGTGTCGTTAGCTATATGTATGGCCTCATCAAGATCATCCACTCCGTATACCGCTACAGTTGGACCAAATACCTCTTCTTTTTCAAAGACAGATACAGGGTTTGGCTTATCAATAAAATATATCGACGGACTTACATAGTAACCCTTATGAGATAACTCTAAAACCTTTCCTCGCATTACTGATTCTGCCCCTTCTCTAATGGCAATTTGCTGAAAGCGCAAATACTTCTCTACCGCTTGTTCGTTGATTAGAGGTCCGCAGAACACCTCTTCTTTCCAGTGTCCTATTTTAATTTTCTTAGCCGTTTCATGAAATCTTTTTAAAAATTGATCCTTAATTTTATTGTGCACAATGATTCTACTGGTGCAAGAGCAACGCTGTCCAGTGGATGCATAAGAGCCAAATATGTTTTCATAAACCGCTTTGTCCATATCAGCATCATCCCAGACGATAGATGCATTTTTGCCGCCCATCTCTAACGCTACTAACTTTCCGTAATGCGTAGAAACATCCTGGCTGATTTTTAAACCCACATCGTAAGATCCAGTAAACAATACACCGTCCACGTGCTCATGCTTTACTAAACGTTTTCCTGTTTCAACCCGGCCTTGTACCATATTAAATACGCCCTTAGGAAATCCCGCTTGATGAAACATTTCCGCCAGCAACTGGCCAGTAGCAGGTGTTATCTCTGAAGGTTTAAGTACAACTGTATTACCTGTAATAAGGGCTGGGATAATATGACCATTAGGTAAATGGGCAGGAAAGTTAAATGGGCCAACAATTGCCATCACGCCGCGGGGCTTAAACCTAACGTAGCCGTCCACATTAGGAAGAGCATTGGTTACTTTTTGTTCTGCAACTAATTTCAAACTTTCATTAATCGTAATATCAATCTTGTTAGCTAAAGCTGCAGCTTCTCCGAGAGTTTCCCAATACACTTTTCCCGTTTCTCTAGATATTAGTTCAGCAATTTTTTCTTTATTGGCTGCGTACACATTTTTAAGTTTTATTAAATACTCTTTGCGCTCATCCATACTTAGGCGGCGCCAAGAAATGGAGGCTTCACGTGCCGCTGCCACGGCATAATCCACATGATCGTATTGCTCTACGCATTCAAAAACAATATCCTTTAAATCCGAAGGACTTTGTTTTTCCCAAGAGAGAGATCCTGATGCCTTAACAAACTCACCACCTATATAGTTTCCTTTATACTCAACTCTTCCTAATGACATAACACCTCAATTCAATGTATATACAAATATTTTATCGTTGTCGCTGATTCCCAAAGTCTCTCGCTTCCATTTTGGTAAACTTATCTTATCATCTTTAATATCGAAATGCGCCAACCCCCCGCGAAAACCCTGCTTTGTCTGCGCCGCTATTAAACCTAATTTTTGATAAGACTCGCTCTCTGCCTCTGAAACCATGAAGCCCTTCATTTCTTTGATTACCTTAACGTCCTTAAGATTAATTCCATAGTGTGGTCCGCCATCAAAAGGGTCAACCTCATTCAAATATGTAAACCCCATTTTTTCCAACATGTGCTTTGCAGGGACTGTGGCATCAGCAACGCGGCCAATATCTACCCTAGCTCTTGCATCAAGGAGTGATAAATAAATATCTTCTTCGGGAAATAAGGTTTTTATGAATTCCTTGTTTGTTTGTGAAATTTGGTCAGCCTCGATATATGGTAAGCCAGTAAACCTTCTTCCTAGAGCCTCCCAAAACTCACTTCTTCCCTCGGGAGTCAATGGAGGGCTTAATTCGCACAACACTCTGGCTTCAAAGCGCTCCTTAAACATTCCCATATATAAAAACCTGGTTAGACTGATCACTGATCCTAGTTTTTCTGGACGATTTCGATAGTCAGGATCCAAAAGCAAGCCACCTATTTCAGTTGGTCCATCTTTATCTTCTGTAAATCGAAGCGCCTGATGAATGAAGCCAACGCCTATGTCTTTACTAAAATGTTCTTTCTTAATGATTTTAAAACTATAATGTGGAATATCTTCGCTTCCATGCTTGGCTAAAATCAAAGATGTTGCAATTATTTTTTTAATTTCTGTGTCTTCTATTACAAAAATGTATAGAGCATCTTTCTTTTCGCGCTTACCTGCAAATGATTCTTCGCTGCTAGTAATCATCACTTCTAATTTAGGCTTATCTGCCGGTAAGTTTAACAGGGTAAAGTGTTTAGCCAATTGAAAGACTCCCTCTAAATCACTTTTTTTAACTTCTCTTACTAAAAAACTCACACACACATCCTATCTATCATTTCTTTATATATTTTTTTAGAAGCATTCAGTTGCGGCAGTATGTTGTATTCATTGGGTAAATATGAGCTTCCCGCTGTTGCACCAGCCCCCATTGCTATTGCAGGAATTCCTTTAATTTGAAAGTAACTTGCATCCGACACCTTGTGCTTCCAAAGCAACCTTTCAGATGAGCCGAACTCTTGTAAGATAGATTTAGTGTTCTGTACTAAGCTATGATCTTCTGGAATTTTACTAGAGGCTTTAAATGCCGCTATTGATAGTTTTATATTTGGCACATCTATTACCTGCAACCAATCTTTTACTCGCTCTTTTGTGATTCCATCTGTTAAGAAAAATGTACCCTCTAGCTCTAAACTGTTGTCTGTAGTTCTCACATACCCAATATTATAAGGCGGAAAATCTTTTAAATTATATCGTTTAGCATATTTTGCAAACCTATCAGTAAATACAGTATCAATTTTTTGTAAAAACTCTAGTAGCCTAGTTTTAATGGTGTCTTTTCTTGATAGGCCAACATCTAATTCTAGTATAGCCTCTTCAGGAATAATATACGGAGAAATTCCCGATTCAATAGAAAGCAGCAATGTGTTGTCTGGGAGTTTTTGAATGTATTTTTTTAATTCAGAGAAAGCACTCTGGCCAAATTCCGGAGTTGAGGCGTGGCAAGATTTTCCTCTAAATATTTTTGTTTGTGTAGATGTTATATCTTCTTCTTCGGACTTTCTTCTGAGCATGATTTCTTCATCAGTAAAAAGTAGTTCCATTTTTATAATTACTGACCCCGAGAATTGATTAACGATCTGCAGATCTGATGGTTCTCCAACCACAATGCCGTGAATTTTATTTTTATATTGTGATAAAAAGTATCTAGCCCCAGAAAAGTTCTCTTCTTTTCCAAAGCTACCTACAAGCACCGGACTTATGCTGCCATTTTTAATTTCGCACTCTGCAATAGCTTGCAGCTTTGACAAAAAATCTAATTTTCCAGTAGCACTACCAAGTCCGTAAATATTGTCACCCTTAATGGTTGCTAGATAGGGGTTATGATCTGTCTCAAGCCACTGACTATACGAGCCAGGATCAAGCGTATCTAGGTTAGACCACAGAATAAGCTCACTTTTTTGAGGCTTTCCTTTGCGAATTAATATTAATTTTTGCTCTACGCCGTCTACCGATGTAGTTAGTACCTCTGTATTTAATCCCCGCGCGCTTGCTAACTCATCTATATAGTCTACCACATAGCCATTTCCTACCGAAGGGCTAGAGTCTATAGATAGTATTCGCTCGCACGCCTGGATAAAATCCATAAACAAATTATCCTTTAACCTCAATTAGAGATTTTTCAATAATTTTTAGTGCTACCTGCGTATCTTTTTGTGTCATCACTGCTGGAATTAGAAATCGAATTCTATATGGACCATGACCGCAACCAAAAGTAATTAAACCGTTTTTGAATAAGGCTTTTAATGTATTCATCATGTTGTCTTTAGTGCCGTCGATTGGTGTCATTGCAACCATGAGGCCTAGGCCCTCTACTTCACTGATCAAGCCTTTGCAGGTTGTTTCTGCCAACATATTTAAACCATCTACAAAGTAATTATGTATGTCTGCAATTTTTCCGGTAGCACCAAAATATTGATTTTCTGATAGCTCTCTTAAGACGGCTGTGCCCGCTGACAATGCTGCAGATGTTCCAGAAAATGTTCCCGCTATCAAACCTGGCTTTGGATTATATTCAGCAGTATAGATTGTAGCTCCGACTTTTAAAGCCTTAGCAACTGTAACCACATCTACATACTCTCCTATTCTTAATTTTTGTATCGCTAGCAGCTCTCCTGTTCTACAAAACGTTTGCACTTCATCAGCCCAAACCGGTATTTTATTGGCCTTACATAGCTCTAGTAATGGAACAAAAAATTCTCTTGGCGCCACACGGTAGCCGCCCTCTCCCTGCATAGGCTCAAAAGTGAAACAGGCAATATCATTTTTGTTTTTTTCGATATGTTCACGCAACTGAGCCAAGCTATTTTCAATAGACTTAGGGTTTTTCGCATCATAAAAATCCACTCTTAATACTTCGTTGTAATCTGGTAGTCCCTGCTTGTAATCAGGATTATCTGTCACTTCAGCCATCATTGTTGATCTACCTGCAAATGCATCCTTCATTGCAACGATCTTTCTTGCTGGGCTGTGTTTTTGCCTACATAATTTAAGCGCATTTTCATTTGCCATTGTTCCACAGGTTGATAACCATGCGTGTTTTAGCCTGGTGCCCGTTGATGCTAGTGTAACTAATTTTTCTGTAATTTCTTTATATTGATTATTGGGTTGCAAATTACCTTGCACAACAACATCTTCCAATGAACCACGAACCGCTGCTTCTATTAGTTTTGGATGGGAATGCCCTAAAATATTAATCCCAATTCCATTTACTAAATCTATTTTAACACTTCCATCTTCTAATTCTACATACGGACCATTACCAGCTCCTGTACCCACATACGGATAAAACAATGGGCGCCCACGAAGCTCTCCAATTTGTTCAATTAATTTTTGTGAGTGACTCGCTAACTCAGGGTTTGGGTCTTTGGGGCCAGTGATCTCGCGATTAATTTTCATTGTTTGTGTTACCAAACCTTGAATTGCGTTTTCTACTTCCGCTGCAGATTTTATTTTATGTCCAACTAATGTCATGTTTTCTCCATTTGTTTGCCCGCATGCCATGAAAGACATGGACAGCGTAAGCAGAAAAGATCATAATTATCTTATGCAATTTATCATGTTTTCTCTAATGATTCTATTGTCTTCTAGTCTATGCGCACAAGATACTGAGACCCTATTAAGCCAAGGAATTTTGCAGTTTTCACAAAAAAATTGGCAAGAAGCTGAAAATAGTTTTCAACTAGCTTTAAATAACAACCCTATGGATCCCAATATTCTATCTAATTTGGCCCTGGTTCAGGTAGAAAAAAATGAGCCCGTACTTGCCTATGCTTTCTGGCGCAAAGCATTGTACTACCATCCATTCTTCACACCCGCTCAGCAAGGTATCGACTATTTATTGAAAAAGGGGACGCTACAAATCTCCGAGAATTCAAAGTTTGCTAACTTTTTCCACAACTTATACCGTAGTCCCACTTTATATTCTTATCTCGTTTTATGGATCTTCCTGTTTTTGTGCCTAAAGAGCATGCATTCTTTTTTACTTAAGAGGAAGTCTTCTCAAGAAGAAGAGGGTAATCCGTACGGTCCCCCAGTTTCTCTTATTCTTTACTCTATATTATTCTTAGCTTCGCTCGCCTTCACCATTGGGCAAGCGAGGGATAAGCTAATGAGTCGAGGCATTTCCTTATCAGCCGGTATTACAAAACTTGGCCCCTCTGAAGAAAGCCCAAACCTATTTACTCTGGGTCAGGGCGAGCCAATCGACATCCTTAGCGAAAAAGATTCATGGGTACAGATAGAAAACCAACAGGAGCAACGCGCCTGGATCGAGAAGGACAAAATTTTTGTCTTTTAATACCGTTAATTTGACTTAAATATGTGGTATTCATAGACTACGCGTATGAAAAAACTCTTACTATTTTCATTTTTATTATTTGGCTGCTCATCGATTGAT
This sequence comes from Bdellovibrionales bacterium, assembly GCA_037969075.1. GTDB lineage: Bacteria > Bdellovibrionota > Bdellovibrionia > Bdellovibrionales > UBA840 > JAGRAL01. Next base: position 7,316 of record JBBKWS010000142.1, read on the forward strand.
AAAATCGACACATCTACCCCTGAGGGCGCCTTTAAAATGGCTGAAAAATATGCCGACGTCGAGAGATATGAAGAGGCCATCACTCGCTTTAATGAAGTGCGTACAAAATTTCCATACTCTAAATATTCAGTAGAAGCCCAACTGAGAATCGCTGACATACAATATAAGCGCGAATATTATGTAGACGCTGCCACAGCATACCAAATTTTTCGCGAGTTTTATCCTAAGCACCCAAAAATCGAATACATTATTTATCAGATAGGGTCTAGCTATTACAAACAGTTGCCAACAACAGTTGATCGCGATCTATCTGCCGCTAATGAAGTCTTAAAGACTTTTGACGAATACTTAAGAAGATTTCCAAATGGTGAGTTTGCCGTAAAAGCAAAAGAACAACGCACTGACACCATCAATAAGCTCATAGAAAAAGAGCTTTACGTTGGAAATTACTACTATAAACAAAAAGAGTATTTAAGTGCTATGGGAAGATATCAAAATATTTACGAAAAATATTCTGATTCTGAGTATGCTATTGATGCTGTCTACAAAGGTTTCTTATGTGCCGTTAAGTTAGACTATCGTGACTTCGCAAAGCGCTTTTACGATGTTCTAAAAAAACAATACCCCTCTACAGAAGAATATAAAGATGCCAAAAGCATAGGAGGCGAATATGGCTTACTCTGATTATCAAGAGGTACTCTCGGTTGCCAGAGAGAGCTTTATTGCTGGAAAATACTCTACAGCTGAACCGCTGTTAACTCAGCTATTATTAACAAATGTTCGAGAGCCAGAAATTTATCAAATGCTTGCCACTATTTTTTATGACCAGGGTAAATTCAATAAGGCGATAAAAACCTTTAAAAGAGCTCTTGAAATTGATCCGAATTACACAGATGCCAGCATTGGACTTTCAATTATTCTAAACGATCTTGGAAGATACGAAGAAGGAAAAAGTATATTTGTAGAGGCACAAGACCTTTTATCTAAGAAAAAATCTAAGATGGACCCATTTGTACAGGATAAGATTTCAAAAAAACATCTAGAGCTTGCCAGCCTTTACTTTCAATACTTCGATTACAAAGAGGCAATTGATCAATATTATAAGGCCTTGGCGTTAAGCACTAAAAAGGAAGACATTGTTATTAAAATCGCTGAGTCTCAGGTAAAATTAGACCATGCCGATAAAGCAATTAAAGAATTAAAAAAATATATCTCTGAGTACCCTCAGGCTATTGGTGCCAGGCTTAAGCTTGGTATCATTTATTACAATGCAAATCGCATCATTGAGGCCACTGAGCAGTGGGAGCAAATTTTAGCCAGAGATCCAAACCACAAAGAAGCCAAGTCCTTTATTACTATGGCAGAAAAAGCCGGCGTTACCGAGCTAGGAGTGTAATATGTTAGACCGCGAGACACTAAGTACATATATAAACGAAGAAGAAATTAGAGACATCATTAGAACTCTTGCAAGGCGCGTAGAAGAGGATTTTCTCGGCGAACCGGTAACACTAATTTGTCCGCTAAAAGGAAGTATCTTTTTTATAGCAGACTTTATGCGCGAACTTAAACTGCAACAAGAAGTTGATTTTGTGCAGCTAAGTAATCGCTCTAGCGGCAGACGAGGCGCTGACATTAAGTTTATTAAGGATATCTCTACAGATGTATCCGGTAAGAATGTAATTATCGTAGAAGAAATTATTGATACCGCAAGAACATTGTCTTTTTTAAAAAACAGACTCTTGTCAGCTGAACCAAAGAGTTTACGAATACTCACTTTACTTGATAAGCCTGCCAGGCGGGTAATTAGTTTGAAGCCCGATTATATTGGTAAAACTATTGAAGATAGATATGTTATTGGTTACGGGATGGATCAAGACGAAGCGGGTCGTAATTTTAGTCAAATATATTTTTTAAAGAACTAGGCTGCAGTTTACTTTTCGCCCTTTGGCTAACCAGAGGGTTCGAATCATCCATTAAAAGTACTAGCGTATCAGTGTCCTGTAGCTTAGCCGCAATATCTACAGCTACTTCACGAACCATTGCAGCGGTGTCACCTCTTAATATCTGTAATAAATATTTGGCGTCCGTCTTATTAGTCATTGTGGGCAGAGCTTCAACCATTGACCATCTGACAAAGTCATTTTTATCTTTCATTATCTCTTCTACTAAGTCTTTGCTAGCCGGATATAACTGTACCGAAGCCGCTGATACAGAGGATCTTACCTTGGCAGATGTGTCTTTTTTAAATTTATTTAAAATCTCTAAGCCATAATCACCTAAGTTTCTTGCTTGTAAGGCAATACCACTTCTTAAATCAGGATTTGAATTCTCAGATGCCCTTAAGATTAAATCCCTGCCCCTCTTAGAGGCTAGTAGTTTGTTTTTTGCTAATGACTGAATTAGCGTTATTTGAAAATCTACACCATTATAATCATCGGCTTTAATACTAAATATTTTTTGCGAAGCCTCTAGTATTTTGTCCTCAACTGCCGGGATAGGTTCTAATTTTAAATCTCGTAAAAATGAGTAATAATCTATCTTTCGTAAAATCCCTAAATTTTTTGTATATAGCTTTTTAGAGATAAATGCATTCAGCTCAACATTCTCGCGAAGTTTTTTTCTCACCTTCTCTTCTACACTAGAGCCTTCTTTTTTTAGACGGTGAATAAGCTCCCATAAGTTGTTAAAATTAAAAGCTATCAGCTCTTTGTCTGCCAAAATACTATCAACATACTTTAATATATCCTCTTCTGATTCTGCCCTATCTAGTAGGCAGGCCAAATCTTTTGCTTGTTTTAACTTTGGATTATCTTGCGCAGCTAGCGCCGGAAAGGCCTGTAAATCAGGATTATCAAAACCAGGGATAACCCCATTGTTCTTCACGTGACCGTGGTTAATCCATGCATCTATGTTATTAAATTCACACTTATCGCCCTTGTCTGGCTTAAATAACCCCAATACCGCGTTTGCATATTTAGCCGCTACATCTGTACTCATCAAACTTGGATCGATGTACTTAGCAGTTTTACCCTCATTTAAAGCAGCAATATGTGCCATATGATATGGAATAGAATATTCACTTTTTGCATTTTCACCTGGCGCACTTTTTGTCCAACCAAAAACTGTTGCCCTAGGAAATACTCGTAAGTATCTAGAGGAAAGCGGATTATCTAAATCAAGAGTTCCCGAGAACTCCATATTTAAATCCGCAAAATTTGTCTGTAGATTATCTTCACCAATAACATTACCAACGCGCATAGTATGATAATCTGCGTCTACATCTTGATCAGATGCAATATGCTCTTCAGTTCCTACACCTAGTGTACGACACCCTTGAAGCCATAAGCTTTTTATATTTGAAAACCATTCTTTATATTTTGGGTTACAAGACAGCTTCTCCATAAAATCAATACCCAATTGACCGTTGGCTTGTTTACCACCAAATTTTCCATAGTGATGGCCCGAAATTACTAAACCATCGCAAGGGGCACCAGACTCAATCATTCTTTCAAAAGATTTTTCGGGGTTTGCTTCTTTTTCAGGGCTTTGAAATTCTATAACTTTTATATCACTGCCTGTTTTTTTATTTAAACCGTCCATGAAGGATTGTGTGACCGTAAACTCTTTTTCATTGTTTAAAGATAAGTAACAAATTGTTACCTTATCTGCTGCAAATATATGTAAGAAAAGGAGTGTGATGAGCATTCTATTATTGTAATTGAAAATTACTAAAAGTAGTTACCGACTAACGTACTAAAACGTCCAAGATAAAGTATGCAAGGGCGCTGCTAATTAAGATGAGAGTGCTAGATGTGGTCATAAATGCTGTACCTAAGTTGTGAACTAGGTCGATTAAACTAAGTATTTAACAACTTGTCAATTTTTTACAATTGTACCCACAAGATCATAGGCGTGCGAGTCAGTGATTAAAACATTAACAAGATCACCAACCTCAGCTTCACCTTCATTGATCAAAACTACGCCATCAATTTCTGGTGCCTGACCCGACATGCGGCCTTGCAGTAGCAATTCGGTTTCTTCGGAATAGCCTTCTACTAAGACTTGTATGGTTCTACCAACAAACCTGCGGTGCATTTGATAACTAATATCTTGCTGAATCTCCATCAATTCGTCATGGCGCCTTTGCTTAGTATCTTCATCAATTTGGTTTTCCATTCTTCCGCCAGCAGTAGACTCTTCTGGTGAATATTTAAAACATCCAACTCGGTCAAAGCTAAAATCACGGACAAAATCTTTCAATTCAGAAAATTCCTCTTCTGTTTCACCCGGGAAACCAACTATAAACTGTGTTCTAATTACTGCATCCGGCATTTCTTTACGGATCCAGTTTAATCGTTCAACAATCTCAGCTTTAGTCATTTTGCGATTCATTGCTTTTAGCATGCCGTCGCTGATGTGTTGAAGTGGCATATCAAAATATGGTAAAATATTAGGACGATCTTTCATCAGCTGTAAAAGCTCGGGCGTAATTCCATCAGGATACATGTACATGATGCGTATCCACTGTGCTCCCTCAACCTCAGAAAGTTTTTTAAGCAATTCAACGTTAGTTTCAGGTGCATCCGGATCTTTACGTCTAATATCCCAGCCATAATCAGTGAAATCATGGGACACCACAATCAGCTCTTTTACCCCACTTGCAACCAGTAACTTAGCTTCGCTAATCACACCGTCTATTGTACGTGACTGCAGATTTCCCCTAATTTTAGGGATCGCACAAAATGCACAGCGCTTTTTACAGCCCTCAGAAATTTTTAAATATGCGCGATGCTTAGGACCAGTGATCAATCTAGGCGTTTCTTTTTGCTGTAAAAAAGTGGGTAGGTGATAAAACTTTTGATCTGTCTTACCTTCTTGATGGTCTTTTAAAATTTTAGCTATATTTTGAAACTCTCCAGATCCTATAAAGATATCGGCTTCTGGTAAACTTTCTACCAACTCATCTTTATATCTCTGAGGTAAGCAACCTGATACAATTAATTTTTTATTTTTATCAGTACCTTTTACCTGTGCCATTTCTAAAATTGTCTGCACTGATTCACGTCTGGAGTCTTCAATAAAACTACAGGTATTTACTATAATGGCATCAGCCTGACTGGGGTCATCAGTAACTTCATATTCGTCTTTTGCAAGAGTACCCAGCATAATTTCGGCATCCACCAAATTCTTGGGACAACCTAGACTAATCATGTGTACTTTCTTTTTTAAAGCCTCAATATTTTCCACTATTACCTCATATTATTAAACTGTAATGGCACACCAAAATCTTTATTGCGAATAAACTGCATACACTCTTGTAACTCATCAATGCTTTTAGAAGTCACTCTCAGTGTTTCGCCTTGAATTTGCACTTGTACTTTTAACTTTGAATCTTTTATTTGCTTTGTAATTTCTTTTGTTTTTTCTTTATCAATACCCTGCTGAACGCTAGCTTTTTGTCTAAGCATCATACCGCCCGCTGGCTCATGCTTATCAAATTTTATTATTCTAGGGTCCAAGCCTCTTTTAATTGCCTTAGATTGAATGATATCTTTAATTGCATTCATTTTATAATCATCTTCAGCTAAAAAGATGATTTCTTTTTTATCCCACTTAAGTTCATACTTACTGCCCTTAAAGTCGTATCTTGATGCGAGCTCTTTTTTAGCTGTGTTAATGGCGTTTTCAACTTCTTGTAAATCTGCTTCTGAAACAATATCAAATGATGGCATATTATATCTCCGTCACTTCTGCGTCTTTAGGTATTTTGTATTGAAATAACTTAGGGTTCTTTTCTTTTAAAAATGCTGTCGCTTGCATTTCTAATGTAATTTTATTTTTCAGTTCATCCCAGTAAATTATTTTTTGTATTTGTAAATCATCTGCATTTACATTTATTTGTACTTTTTGAGCTGACAAATTTTTATCAACAGCAATTAGGTCGTAAGTAGTCTTATCTTTTCTAGTCACTGCATAAAATTTTGCAAGATCACCTTTTCCAAATAAAACTGACAGGAAGGCTTGCGATTGTTTTAGCGTCGGGTTCTTACTGATTAACACACGCACTGGTCCGCCAAACTCTGGATCAGCCTCATCAATTACGATTGCTTTTTTGTTTGCTAAAATAGTGATAGATTTAGGCACGTCTTCAGTATCAACACGGATTTCACCCTGATTAGTAATAAACATTTTTTGTGGAGATACCTTCGTCTTATCTAAAACTTCAAGATAAGTTGTTTTTTGAATCTTAAAGTTTATCTGCTCATACTTTGCGTATTTATTACGAATCTGCTCTAGCACGTCGACCTGCTGAGACGTAGTCGGTTTAACGCTAGAAACCTTTGGCTTTGCCATACTAGAGCAACCAATTAAGGCTATAAATAAACTGAGTAAAATTTGGGTTATTTTCATCATAAATACCTATTATTATTATGACATGTAGTACCACAAATTGTGTTCACATGCCACAGTCTTTTTAATGAGCGGTTCCGCTTAGTAATATAAAATTTACAGTATCTGTTTATCAACTGGAGTATAGCAGAGACTAATCACCTTGGCGTGGGGTTTACCCAATAAATTCCAAGCTGACTCGATAGTTTTACCCGTAGTAATCAGGTCATCAATAAGTACAACGCTAGGTTTAAGTTCAATTTTCTCTAAAAGGATTAGCTTCAGACCCTCTCTCTGCTTTTTTGATTTCAGCGATTGCTTCGCACTCAACTTATAGAAGGGTTCAAATATTTCTTGCCCAGGAAATATTTTTTGCGCCAGCACATAAGAGTGATTTTGTTCTCGGATTAAATTTTTACTATTTGGCATAACTATAATACTGGCGTCTATAGGCAGAAAGCGGCTCACCAGTTTATCTAAAGCTCCTGAAAACTTTCCGTATTTTAGGTTTTTAACAAAAATCTCACCATAAGAGTTGTACTCAAATAGATAGTCGTGAGCGATTTGCCCTTGCTTTCGAGTTTTAACTTTTGGAACGATTAAGCATTTGTCACAGACAAAGGTAATTTGATAAACAGGTTTTCCACAGAAATAACAACAATATAAATAGCGCCACATATTGGCTTACTATTCACAAATTGTACCAATCATCTACTTAACTATAAGCGACTTGCCTGACATCTGTCCGGGCTTTGGGATTTTTAGAAAATCTAAAATGGTTGGCGCGATATCAGCGAGTGTTCCATTGGTAAGCTTTGCGCCTATAGCATTTTGCCCTACCCAGATAAATGGAACTGGGTTGGTTGAGTGCTGAGTCATTGGATCGCCAGTTTCTACATCTAACATCTCTTCGCAATTACCGTGATCAGCTGATATTAGCACATCGTATCCTGCACTTAGCGCAGACTCACAAACTTGCTTCATGCAAACATCTAAAACTTCAACAGCTTTAATGGCCGCAGGCTCGATCCCTGTGTGCCCAACCATATCACCATTGGCATAGTTGCAGATAACTAGGTCATATTTTTTAGTGTTAATAGCTTCTACCAATTTTTCCGTAAGGGCGGGCGCGCTCATTTCGGGTTTTTGATCGTACGTCTCAACTTCTCTAGGAGATTCAACCATTATCCTATCTTCTTCAGAAAAAATGGCCTCTTTTCCGCCATTAAAAAAATAGGTCACGTGGGCATATTTTTCGGTTTCAGCAATTCTAAGTTGTTTTAATCCATGCTCAGAAACTAATTCCGGTAATATTTTACTTAGGTCTTCTTTTGTAAATAGCGTCGGGAACTCAAATTCTTCACTGTACGGGCTAAAGCAAATCCAGTTTTTTACTTCGACTTTGATAGGGCAGGGAAATTCTTGAAATGTTTTTATTGCAAAAGCCTGAGTGATTTCTCTGGCCCGATCAGCGCGAAAATTAAAGAAAACCACGGCATCATCAGCAGCGATAACTTTTCCGCTTTCAATGATACGAGGTTTTACGAACTCATCGTTTTCACCGGCGGCGTATGCACTGCCGATAGCCTCACTGGCAGACTTAGATTTTTCACCAACCCCTATTGCCATGGCATCGTAGGCAAGCTTTACGCGCTCCCACCTTTTATCTCTATCCATAGCATAAAAGCGGCCAATCACCGTTGAGATTTTAATATTTAGCTTATCGACAAGATAGCTCTCTAATTTCTTAATGTAAGTAGCCCCACTTTTAGGAGGGGTATCTCTGCCATCCATGAAAAGATGTAAGTAGATTTTTTTATCAGGATATTTTTTAGAATAAAAATTCATTAGACCATATAAATGGTCTTCATGAGAGTGCACTCCGCCATCAGAAAATAAACCAATTAAATGAATAGCGGGGGCTGCTGTAATCTTATTTAAATCTTCAAGTTTTTCAAAACCCTCTAGTTTCATAAATCGGTCAATACGAGTTAAGTCTTGATAGATAATTCGCCCGGCACCAATCGTTAAGTGACCTACCTCAGAATTTCCCATTACTCCTTTTGGTAAGCCTACAGCTTCGCCAGAAGTTTCTAATAATGAGTGTGGATATTTTTGTAAAAGTGAATCCATAAAGGGAGTTCTAGCTAATGCAATTGCATTGTGCTCTTTAATTTCTGAGTGACCATATCCATCTAGTATAATTAATGCGACTTTACTCATTGTGGTAAGGTATTCCTTTCCAAATTGTTAATGCTCTATATAGCTGCTCTAATAAAACAGTTTGCGCTACAAAATGGTTCATAACCATCGGCGAAAGCGTGATTTTATGATCAGCCCTCTTTTTTAAATCATCCGTAACACCATACGCGCCACCAATTATAAACTGTATATTTTTTTTACCATTTTCAACAGAGGAAACCAATAACTTTGAAAAACTCTCGCTAGAATAGGACTTACCAGACTCATCTAGAAGAATCACCAGTGCTTTGTCGCTGATGGCAGCTAAAAGCTGTTTGCTTTCTAGTTGTTTTTTTATTTCGCGTTCATCACGCCCCATGGCCTTAGACTTTACAGCCTTACGCTCAAAGGGATAATAGTGATTAATCTTTTTAGTGTATAATTGCGTGGCTTCTAAGAACCATTTCTCTTTTGAAGATTCGATGGTTAGAAGCTGAAACATCTTATGAGTTCTTAATATCGGTGAGGTCCATTTCGTGCCCCTCTTTCCATAAGTTTTCTAAGCCGTATTCTTGGCGAACAAAATCATAGAAAAGATGGATGATCAGGCTACCGTAATCTAGTAGCACCCAGCGGCCTTCTCTTAAGCCTTCAAGACCAATGGGTAGAACACCGTATTCATCTTTGATCTCAGCCATTACTACTTCGGCAATAGAGCTGGCGTGCTTTGAACTAGTTCCTGATGCAATCAACGTATATTCTGTTGGAGCAGACAGGCTACTCAAATCGAAACCTCTAAGCCCAATAGCCTTTTTACTCCAGAGTTTTTTTGCACAAAACATTGTGAACTCTTCATAGTTACGAATCTGTGAGTCTAATGGTTTATACAGTTCTTTTTCTTTAATAAAATTTTCGACTTCAAAAGTTAAATATTTTTCTACTCTAAGTCCGTTTCGCAGTTTTTTACGGATATCCGTAGCTGACACATCTACATCATCTACTCTTATAAATTCAATGTGACGGCCGGTAGTAAGTTGAACGTAATTACGATCAAACAGTGCTACGAATGGCTGGATACCTGATGGAATATCTTTTACAGAAAACGGCAGTTGCATACCTGGGCGTGAAGTTACTATGATGTTGCAAATACCTAGAATTTCTTCAAAGTCCTTCCACGAATCAAACTCGTAGAAAGCATCAGCACCAACAATCAAATGAAGCTCTTCTGCATTGTAATTCTCTGCATACAGCCTAAGCGTGTCGATGGTGTAGCTATTGCCTTTTCTTTGAATTTCAACGTCATCAACTTGCGCCACATAATCATAAGGACGAAATCCCGTCTCTGTCATTTGCAGTCTTTGCTCGGGGCTTGGTCCTTCAACAGGATCTTTATTAGGGTTTTGAAACGCAGGGATTACAAACACTCGGCTCAATGATAATTTTTCGGCAACGTTTACCACTGAGTTAATATGACCAAGATGAAGGGGGTTAAACGTACCCCCAAAAATTCCTATTTTATTCATTATTCTCTCCAAAAACTAAACCGCCCGCTTTAAATACCAAATCTTTGATACCTTGTCCTGTAGCGGCCGATACGCTCATTGTTCTGATACCCTCTTTGTGAAAGCGGTTAGCAATTTCTTCTGCTTCGTCTGCCTTCATTGTATCAACTTTATTTAATACCACAATTTGTTTTCTTTCTCGTAAACTAAAGAAACCTTCTTTGTCGACATTTAGACGGTCATGTTCTTCTAATTCTTTGTTGATATCTACATAATCTTGCAAAGGATCTCTTGCTGAGAAAATCGAAATATCGACTATATGCAAAAAACACTTTGTTCTTTCGATATGTCGTAAAAACTGTGTGCCTAGGCCGACCCCGTGGCTTGCGCCGGGTATAATTCCTGGAATATCTGCCACCACAAATGTTTTTTCAGCTCCGTATCTGACTACCCCAAGATTTGGGGTAAGAGTTGTAAATGGATAGTCTGCGATTTTTGGTTTAGCTGCTGATATTGCAGATATTAATGTAGACTTGCCTGCGTTTGGATAACCAATTAAACCAACATCTGCGATTAATTTTAATTCTAAAGTAATTTGTTTTTCTTCTTTAGGTTCACCTGGCTGCGCGTGAGTTGGCGCTTGATTGGTCGAGGTTTTAAAAAATGCGTTTCCTTTTCCGCCTCGCCCACCTTTTAAAAATAAAACCTTCTGATCTTTTTCACTTAGATCTAGTAGTATTTCTCCGTTTTCATCTTTGACAACGGTTCCCTGTGGAACTTCTAAAACAAGATCTTGGCCATTTGCACCTGTACAGTTCTGCCCCTCACCTGGATTTCCATCTTCAGCATGATACATACGGCGCAAACTAATATCTAAAAGGGAGTTAATACCAAGACTAACCTTAAAATATAGGTCTCCGCCTTTTCCGCCATCTCCACCATCTGGTCCGCCACGGGCCATAAGACGGGCCCTTAAAAAAGAGACCGATCCAGGGCCACCTTTGCCAGAAGATACTGTGATTTTTGTCTGATCTATAAATTTCATTTTTACCTTAACTCAAAAAAAAAGACGCTTACATTCGTAAACGCCTTTTATATAGAGTGAATAATTATACTCTAATTAGATTGCAGCCGCAGCTACCGCTGGGTATACGCTTACTTTTGAGCGATTTTTATCCACTCTTTCAAACTTAACTTGGCCATCGATCAAAGAGAAAATTGTATGATCCCTGCCCATGCCTACATTTTTACCAACGTGAACCTTAGTTCCTCTTTGGCGCACAATAATAGTGCCTGGCTTTACATTCTCTCCGCCAAATCTTTTTACGCCTAAACGCTTACTCTGTGAATCACGTCCGTTCTTGGTACTACCACCGGCTTTTTTCGATGCCATGACTAACTCCTTTAACTCTTACGTATTACTTCTTAGTTGTTTTCTTTTTCTTGCTAACTTTTTTCTTTGTGCTGCTTGTAGCTTTTTTCTTGGTAACTTTTTTACCAGCTTTAGCTACTTTTTTTACTGGCTTTTCAGATACATCCGCTGCCGCTGGAATAGATTTAGCTAGTTTTCTTTGTAGCTTTTGCTCTTCCGTCTGAATCGTCGGTGTTTTATCTGCTTTAACAGTTTTACCATCAGCACCCGTGATTGCAGAAACAAAAACTTCTGTAAACGGTTGTCTGTGACCCTTAGTCTTACGAAAACCTTTTCTTCTTTTCTTTTTGAAAACTAAAATCTTTTTATCTAAACGTTGTGATAAAATCAGGCCAGTAACTAAAGCCTTTGAAACTGTAGGGTTACCCACTGCAGAGTTTTCGCCGCCAACAAAAAGCACTTCTTTGAATTCAATCTCTGAACCCGTAGTTTGCTCGAGTTTTTCAACGCGAATTACGTCGCCTGGTGCGACTTTATATTGTTTTCCACCTGTTTTGATGATGGCGTACATGAATGACCTCCGACCTATTTAATGAAGGTTAGTATCTGCCATGTGGCATTAAGTAAGTCAACTTTTTAAGATTTTTTAGAGGGCTTCAATTCTCTCAAAGCCGCTCTCAGACTGGGACTTAAGAAAAAGTGAGTGGTTTAAACTCTATACCCTGTAGGTTTTGGTTAAATAACGCAAGGCTTCGCTGACAGTACGTCGGTGCCCACACTCCAAGCTATCAATATCATTTATGTTTATTGGTTTTACACAGTGTAGCCTTTAAACTCGAAGCCTTGCCAAGCCCACTGAATCATTCATTCCGCAAACCTTCTCTTCGGAAAAATTTTCAGAGGCGATTACTCTGAAAGAAGGGGGGGGGCTTAGAATGATGTGAAGAAGCTTGTTTTCAGAGCAGCGTTGAACTGCGGACTAGTGCTGTGGGTACCTATTTAAACCCAAGAATTGCGGTACTAATCCCAATAAGTAAGCCCAGGACTGCGACTACGATCCCCATTATTTGAATCATTTTGCTAATTAGTTGGTTAATAGTCCGTTCACTGGAAAGCATAAATTCTGCACGTAGCTCACCAATCTCGTGTTTTATAGTGTGGCGGATGTCAGCGCACTCCAACCGTAAATCAGCTTTTGTAGAAAAATTCTCTCTCATATATTCATCCATTACCTGCACCTGTATTTCCGCCTGTTCACGTTTTACACCTGAGCCCTCTAGAGCCTTTACATATTTAATCATATCCATTATCGGTATTTCTCCTTAGCAATTGATAATTTTTATGATTTTTTATTAAGCAAATATTGGGCCCAACTGAAGATGAGTTTAATGGCACGCAAAGCATCCGCTGTCCGAGGAAAATATTAGTTTTCGGATGTCGAAATATTTTACGCAGCGTGACCCGAAAAAGGAACCGGGTACCTTTAGTATTGATGTTTGATTTCGTATTTTTCGATATGAAAATTATGTTCGACTGTAAAGACGATAGATCTGTTTAAGCGAAGTTCGATGTACTCTAGCATCGAGTTTCCACCTTCGTAAACCCAGTCAGCAATTCTTGAATGACAATGCACGACTGTTGACCTGACGCCGGCAAGAACACCCTCGCGCTCGAGTTGTCTAAAGATTTCATTGGCGGTGGTAGAATCTTTTTTGATGTAGCCTTTACCTTCACAATAAGAACATGGCTGGCACAGTGATTTTACAAGACTTGCTTGCGTACGCTTACGAGTCATCTCGACAAGGCCTAAGCTCGACATGCTGCTAACATTAGTTCTGGCTTTATCTTTTTTGAGTTCTTCTGCCAGTGAGCTCATTACTTTTTCGCGGTTGATTTCTTTTTCCATATCAATAAGATCTAGAACTATAATACCGCCACAGTTTCTAATTCTAAGTTGATGGGCGATTTCTTTTACCGCTTCTAAATTTGTTTTTAAAATAGTATCTTCTAAATCATTTTTACCGACAAACCCACCCGTGTTTACGTCGATTGCTACTAACGCTTCGGCTTCGTCAATAATGATATAGCCACCTGATTTAAGCCAAATCTTTCTGCCTAATGATCTTGAAATCTCAAGATCAATTCCGTGTTGATCGAAAAGTGGTTCGGCTCCTTCATACAGCTCAATTTTAGTTTTTAAATGTGGTAAAAATTGCGCAATAAATTTCACTAATTTTTTATGGGTCTCAAGGTCGTCTACCAAAATTTGTTGCACATCTTCTGTGGCCAAATCTCGAAGCGCTTTTAGTTCCATATCTAATTCTTCGCGAACCACGCCAACTGATTTTCTTTTTTCTTGTGCTTTATTAACTTCACGGTACACACGCACTAAATAATCAATGTCATTTTCAATATCTTCACGACTTGCGTCTTCAGCAGCAGTTCTAACAATAATGCCACCAACTTCAGGTTTACAAATATCAACGATTGCCTTTAAACGCTCGCGCTCTTGTTCGTCTTCGATTTTTCTAGAAATCCCTATGTGGTTTACTGTTGGCATATAAACCACATGTCTTCCAGGAAGCGATATGTGGGTTGTAATTCTAGCGCCCTTTGTTCCAAGCGGGTCCTTGGCAACCTGAACCAACAGAAGCTGTCCTTCTTTTAGAATATCTTGAATTGGTATTTTACTGGCTTCTTGCTCATCTTCGGTTTGTGGAAAAATATTTTCGCCGTCAGTTTCAGCCCACTCCATCTCGGGGTTTGCACTAACTTCTAAGCGAACATCCCCGACATATAAAAATGCTGCTCTATCTAGACCAATGTCTACGAAAGCGGCCTGCATGCCCGGCAGGATTCTAATCACTTTTCCCATAAACACAGAGCCGACTAAACTTTTATGCTCACCCGCTTTTTCAACTTTAAGATCACGCAGCTCACCACTTTCAACGTAGGCAACGCGAGTATTACTGGGACGAACGTTTATTAAAATCTTTGATGACACTTTACGACCTCTGTCTGGTGGGAACATCATAATACACGTACATGGTCGAGGGAAGACATTTTCTCTGTCGTTTCGCCTAAACACGCGGCAAGTTTGACCGATAAGAACTATGGAGGCTACATGGCAAAGTTGGATGACTTATTTAAATTTATGAAAGCACAAGGTGCGTCCGATTTACATTTATCCAGTGGCTCTTCCCCATACATTCGATTACACGGTAATATGGTCCCAATGAATTACAGAGCACTTACTGCCGAAGAGTGCCAAGCCTTAATTTTTGAAATCTTATCAGAAAAGCAAAAACAACTATTTGTAAACAACCTTGAGTTGGATTTAGCTTACACCCTAGAGGGAACTGGCCGCTTTCGTTGTAATATATTCTTACAAAGAAAAGGCATGGGCGCCGTATTTAGAATTATTCCAGAAGAAATAAAAACCTTGGATCAACTACAAATGCCATCCATTTTAAAAGATCTCTGCAAAGAACACAAAGGTTTAATTGTTGTTACCGGCCCCACTGGCTCTGGTAAATCGACTACACTGGCCGCGATGATAGAATACATCAATCAAAATGACAGCGTACACATTTTAACTGTCGAAGATCCGATAGAATTTGTTTACGAAAATAAAAAGTCGTTAATTAACCAAAGAGAAGTTTCTTCGCATACAAGGTCTTTCTCTAACGCTCTTAAGGCTGCATTAAGAGAGGATCCTGATATCATATTAGTCGGAGAAATGAGAGATCTTGAAACCATATCACTTGCAATGACTGCCGCAGAGACCGGGCATTTAGTGTTTGGGACTTTACATACAAATAATGCTCACAAGACAGTAGATCGTATTATCGATGTATTTCCTGAGGCACAACAAGCACAAATCAGAGTGATGCTTTCAGAAAGCTTAAAGGCTGTAATAGCTCAATCACTGTTGCCGAATGCTACTGGCAACGGACGCGTTGCTGTAAATGAAATACTTATTAATAGTGTCGCTGTTTCTAATTTAATTAGAGAAGGTAAAACCTTTCAAATTCCGTCAACCATGCAAACAAGCAAAGGCTCTGGAATGATGAACTTTGAAACCCACGTAAACCAATTGATTGGCGAAGGTCGTCTTGGAAAAGACGAGGGCATGGCATTTTTAGGTAAAGCGCATTCAAATACGCA
>JBBKWS010000143.1:0-8254 GCA_037969075.1 Bdellovibrionales bacterium
CCTTCGTCTAGTTTAAGGTCTTATGCAGCCGTAGCTCAACTGGATAGAGTATCGGTCTTCGGAACCGAGGGTTGCAGGTTCGAACCCTGCCGGCTGCGCCAAACTAAATAACAGTTCGCTTAGTTCGTATTTAGATCCGGTTACTCAAATAGGGTTTTACATTGACGTTAGATGCCCTAGCACAAGAAGATGGATTTGCATAATGCCTGGGGGTTATTATTTCTGCTTTTAAAATTCGACAAATCTTTGATCATTCGACGCCTCTAAATTTACAAGTCGTAAGTGACGTAAAAGAGCTTTTGCTCTCACAGTTTCCTTACATGAAGCAAGACTACTTAGAGGGCTTGGTTGAAAGAGTGACCACAAATAAAAGTAGTGATTATAAATACTACCTTTTTGTGGCAGAGAGAAGAGGCAGTATTTTAGGCGCTGCCATTGCGTCTCATTATTTAGCAGAAAATTTTTTCTTTATTGACTACATTGCCTCAAATAAAAACAGTCCAAGTAGAGGGATCGGCGCGGCACTGTATTCTAGAATAAAAGAACAATCCATTTTAAATAAATCAATAGGAATTTTTTTAGAGTGTGAATCCATAGAGAGAAAATTTTGCGTAAGTGATGAAGAACAAAAACAAAACACTACTCGTCTTAATTTTTACCAACGTTTTGGTGCGAATCAGCTGAAGAATTCTATGTACGAGCTAGAAAGAGGTGACAAATCATCGCTACATCTTCTTTTTGATAAAAATTTTGAGAAAAAAATTGAAAATAAAACTTTAGAAAAAATTGTGGCTGCTATACTAACTAGTCATACAGAAAAAATTTGCTCAACAGATCATATTAAACAAGTCGTTAACTCTATTATTAACTCTAGCTTTAACCCGCTGGCAGCGCCAAAAAGTCTTGTGTCGATTACGAATAAAAATCTTGAGACACCTAGTGATCAAAAAATTCCTGTAACTATTAATATGCTACATAAAATCCATCATGTTAAAGAAAAAGGCTATGTTGAATCGCCGATTCGAATCGATTCTATTTTGAGCGAATTAAAAAAGACTGATATTTTTGAATATATTAAAACTAAAAAATACCCAGACAGTCTAATTACTGAGGTCCATGATTTAGATTACTACAAGTTTTTAAAAGAAATTTGTGAATTTGCAGGTAAAAAAACCATTTACCCCGATGTGTTTCCTATTCGTAATAAAGCTAGAATGCCTACAAGTCTTGAAGCAAAAGCGGGCTATTATTGCATGGATACATTCTCACCGCTAAATCAAAATGCATTTTTAGCATCACGTGCTGCGGTTGATTGTGCGTTAACGGCTGCCTCTCAATTAATTGAAGGCGAAAACATATCCTACGCACTTGTTAGGCCGCCTGGACATCATGCTGAAAGAAGATTCTTTGGCGGGTTTTGCTACCTTAACTCTACTGCGATCGCAGCAAACTTTTTAAGTAAGCATGGCAAAGTTGCCATTTTAGATGTGGATTACCATCATGGAAATGGACAGCAAAATATCTTTTATAAAAGAAAAGATGTGTTAACAATTTCGATTCATGGGCATCCAGAGCATGCGTATCCGCACTTTACTGGATTTGAAGATGAAACGGGTGAAGAGCAAGGCAAAGGGTATAATATTAATTATCCTATGGATATCACTGTTGATGGTAAAGACTATATTAAGACACTTAAGCAAGCCATTGAAGATATTCAAAAATTTGATCCTATGTATTGTGTGATCGCTTTAGGTCTTGATACTGCTAAAGGTGATCCAACTGGATCTTGGAAATTACTATCAAAAGATTTTGAAGAAAACGGGCTTCTTATTGGAGCACTTAAAAAACCAACCTTGATTATTCAAGAGGGTGGATATAAAACCCAAGTTTTAGGAGTGAATGCAAAACATTTTTTTCAGGGACTAGTGACAGGCTACTATAATACATAATTTGATCCCGACCTTGTTAATTATAATATCTGAAACGAAAAATATAATGCTATGATCTAATCATGGTAAAATACAATATCCCCAAAAGAAAATACAACGATGGTCCCAAAAAAGTAATATCATTGCGATTGTCAGGAGCTCTAATTAAAGAGGTAGATGCAATGGCAAAAACACTAGGTTGGGCAACTACTGACCTTGTCAGCACAGTACTGGATCAGTTTATCCAAGGCGAAAAGAAAAAATAGACACTCACTTTAATTAAAAGTGAGCGCTATTCTCTTGTCATCATCATGGTGCATAAGTATCCAAGTATACATTTTCTCGGTAATCTTCATACGGAGCCTTTGTCTCTGCTGGCGGACTATGAACATGAATCAGGTTCATAATGTTTTGAGCCAACGGAAACGACATAACTTCGTATTCTGCTAGATACTTCATGGACCCGGTATAAACCTCACCCATTAGAGTGACGCCTTGGTTTCGCACATCTACTTCTATGTGCTCTCCTGGCAATAAATCTAACTCTAATAGGGCAGATTCTATATCTACCTTTAGATGTCTGTCTCTTAACTTTCTTGTCAATTGTGCTGTAAGCATAAAGCCTCCCTGTTACTAATAGTATCGTCTAAAAGTGGGCTTTTAAAAAATCGATAAATACTACAACATACTTCGATTTAATCGAAGGATATAGGTCTAGGGTTTTTTAGCTCTTACTAGGGTCCACTCTAAGTTATTGCCGTAACCAGTGCTTTGTCTGCCACTGATAAATTGGTAGCGTAGTTGGATGTGATCTCCGACGCTAAGTTTCTGGTCTTTGTCCTTTAACTCAATCGATTGGCTATTCTCTTTAAGGTGCTCGCAGTCACTGTGTCCCTCATAGCTTAGAACCTGGGTGATTTCGATCTCTGCAATATGCACATAGGAATTTGTCTCCATCTGATCGGTGTGAGTTAGTCCAACACTCTGATTTAAAATCCCTATTTTTTTAACGTCTTTTATATTGGCGGCCACTTCACATTTGTCATAGTAACTAGCGGCAGCTGGCTGTGAAAATAACAATAGTAATACTAGATATTTCATATGATTCCCCCTTGCTCTCTATAGCTACCACAGTTGATAAAATCAAGCACCCTAATTTTGATTAGGTTATGCATCCTTAGGTGGAAACAAAAAATCCATTGGTTTTAGTCTAATCCGTGTGAGGATAGCTTGGTATATTTCTCGTTTTTTACTGCCTCTGATATTTCTAGATCGAATCGCAACAAAAAAGGCCAATGAGAAGCTAACGCCAACATTTAGTAATCCGATGAAGGCTATTCCGATAACGGCAGAATAGAATGCCCACATTTCGAAACTCTTAAGTCCATAGTGCATTAAGCCTAATGCAAATGTACCCGAAGATAGGGTGACATGTCTAACTTGCAGTCCTACTCCAAAGAAAGACAAAATCTCTGGTGTAAGTCCAAGTAGAATCCCAAGAGATACGTTGGCAGCGATACTAGAGATGTTAGACTCTAAAAATTTTGAAACATGGAAGCATCTGTCCTTTCCAAAAATAAAAGTTAATCGGCGATTCAAAGCAATTACTTTGGTCATTTTATTTAAGTAGAACCAATTGTCGATATAGCCTGCGAAAATACTAGATAGCCAAAGTAAAAAACCAGTAAAAACGGCGTAGACTAGTGTGAGTCCAAAAATATTTGTTGAACCAAAAACATAATCAGCCTGTTGAGAAGAGGTAAGGATGTGCTTATCAATTAATAGATACACAAATAAATCACAAATCATCACGGTAGGTATGACCATAGCCACGTTACCTATAATACCAATCATTTGGGTGCGAAAAATTTTAGTGATTTCACTGACGAGGCCATCAATAGGCTCACCATTATTGACCTGTTGAAGCTTAGAGGCAAGGGCAGGGGCGGTCATTGCAGGCTGTTTGGTAGCAAGAGTGAATCCTCTAAAGTGAATAAATAAAAAACTCACGGCATAGTTTAACGAGTTTAAAAATCCCCCGACAAACAGAGGAAGAGAAATGGCTGTTACAAATAATTTAATTAAAACTGTAAAGGCAGTAACACCTCCGCCACCTAGAGCTTTTTTAAACATGGTGTAATAATCTTGTCTAGTTCTAGAGATGTAGTGTTCGCCGGTCTCTGCACTTCGATCCACAATTTTACGAGCCATCAGTCTAAAGTTTTGTCTCAGTAAAGCTGACACACTTTTTTTATCATTATTTTCTTCAATCAATTCAGCGATAAAATATTGTAAGAGATCTACGGAGACTTTTTGATGACTTAGTAACTGAGCTAAATCATCTATACGCTTTAATTTTGCCTGCGCATTTTCTAAAAGGTAAACTACGGTTGTGCTAACACCAAAAATATCTAGGTGTCTGTAAACATCATTGAAGGCATCTATACATAGTAGAACTTGTCCTCGAAATTGTTCTCTGACGATTTGGTACTCTTCGATGTTATTTGCTTCGAAGGCCGTTACTAAATCTTCAGCCGCTTTTGTAAAATCATAAAAAGGTAAATCTCGTAAGTCTTTATATTCCATTCGCTTACGCATAGGAGCCGATAGGCCAATAGCTCTTGCTTGTGATGCTAATAAAAATAAGGCGTCCTTCAGGTCTTTTTCTACGCTTTGCCAACAACTATCTTCGGGGGTTATGCCAAAATTAATAAAGGCGGTGATTCTCTCTATGGTTTCAGTGGGTAGGGCGCTAAACCACTCGGCATCATTATCATCAGGAAAGATAGCAGAAAACAATGTGCTCAGACCTTCACTGAGCGGGCGCTCGGGCATGATCCTTCTAGATATGCGATTTTTTAATTCTCCTAAGATTCCCGATTCATCAGCGAGCCCTGTTTCTGTAAATAAATCCACGGCATTTAGATCTCGAAGAATGCTTCGGATTGTCTTAGCCGCTTTTTCTTTCCAAATGGGATTTCTTTCAAATAGGTGCAATAAAAATTTTATTCGGGCCGAGGGGAGTTTGTTGTTGGCAATTTCAGAGTGATCTTTTAGTACCACCTGGTAACGAACCCATTGCATCAGATCTACAAACCATTGCAGTCTTGCATCAAGTGTGGCTTGTGGACTTGCTAAGTCTAATACAGCATCGAGGTCGTATTTGTAGTTTTTAGACCCTTTGTATCGCCTGTAGTAATCCTGTATTTGATATAACATAGAAAAATTCTATGGATTTGGTAGCTATTATACAACAAGGATTTTACTGCCTATTTGAATATATTGGCCGCCTAGAATAGACCATGTAAAATTAACCCATTAAGTAAGCTTTTGGAACAATAGTTTAGGGCTTCTATTGTGGTTTTATTATTTTGGCTTATAATGCTGGCACATACTATGGAAGTTCATCTTTCATATTATCCCCCCAGGCGACAGGAAGTTGCCTACTTTTTTCTTCCACTATCTAAATGAAAATAAAAAAGGCCACTATTTCTAGTGGCCTTCGATATGCTTATAACTAAAAAACTAATTAGTTAGTAGGAGCAAACCAACAACGAGCACGAGTTCCTAAACCGTTTAGATCAGTACAAGTACCGACTCTGTAATCAGTTTTACTAACTTCTACGTTATGATCAGCAGCACAAACCGCACCACCAAAATACGTGTCCATACGACACTGAGTACCTGGGTGAGAATCACTTGTAGAACTAACTACACGTGCATCTGGAGTATTGTAAAGTGGTGGAGTAGATTCATTTCTTAATGATTGAAACAATCTTGCTACAGAACCAGCGGCTAAACTGATACGAGCACAAGCGGCCACTTCCTGTGGGTTACTGTGTTCGCTGTTACATCTCTCTAACACTAAAGGATCAACCTCTACATTCTCAAGAGCTGCAATATTATCTTCATCTGCGAAGTATTTGCGTAGACACTTTAAAGATGCGAAGTAATCAGATTGACCCTCATTAGATGCCCAGTCACTTCCGCCGCCCCATGACTTATACTTTGGTGCTCCGCCAACATGGTGACCGATCTCGTGACAAATAACTACGGCAAAACCATCTTGAGTGATTGTTTCATGACGTGCTAAACCGCCAAACATAGAAACGATCCAATTGCTCCCTGATTGACGTGCGTAAGCATTTACAGTTCCGTCAGTCCATTTTCTTTCAACAACTAGTTTAGCACCTTTTGATGCAAAATAATCTGTATATAAGTTTGTTGCTTTATCGATAACAGCATTAAACTGAGCTTCAGTAATGCCACCAGCAGTCTTATCATCAGCAGAGATCCACATAGTGTTATCTTCTACAAAACCGCGACATAACTCATGTACATCAGCGGAGCTGTAGACTCCTGCTGCGAATAATAGACTAAGTAGTATTTTTGTTTTCATTAATTTCCCCCTAATGAAAATTGAATTATTTTTTCCCCAGGTTTAATGCTAGTCATTTAGGCTATGAATGAGGCGCTTGAATTTAAAAAGTGATTAAAAACTAGATAAAAGGTAAGCAAGGGTTTCGTTTATTGCTGGTTTTAGGTCTGGGTGATTTTGATAGGATGTGTCCAGATAAAATATACCTGTTCTCATTCGTAGCCTTAGAATTTATAATAACCTCTATGAATTTAAAGATAATCGGTTGGCGAGAGTGGATAGGTTTACCTAGTTTTCGAATAAATAAAATTAAAGTTAAAGTAGATACAGGAGCTGCTACAAGTTCTCTGCACGCATGGGATCTACAGATTAAAAAGCGAAGAGGTAAAGACTACGCCAGGTTTTACATACATCCAGATCAAAAATCAGATGTAAAAGAAGTTTACGCCGAGGCAGAGGTCATTGATATGAGAAGGATAAAGAGTTCAAATGGTAAGTCAGAATTAAGACCAGTAATTGAAGTCAATATTCTAATCGATGATGTCTTATACCCTGTAGAAGTTACGTTGACTAACAGGGACATGATGGGGTTTCGTATGCTCTTAGGTAGACAGGCACTCAGAAAAAGGTATGTTGTGAATCCAAGTGTTTCTTATCAGACTGAATTTAGTAAAAAAACGCAGAAGAAATTAAGGAGCTAAAATGAAAATAGCTTTATTGTCTCGAAATAAAAATCTCTATTCTTCCAGACGCTTAGTTGAAGCGGCAGTATCTCGCGGCCATGAAGTATCGGTGATAGATTATTTGCGTTGCTTTATGAATATTACTTCAAAAAATCCAACGATTACCTATCAAGGCGAGCAGCTTGATGGTTTTGATGCGGTTGTGCCAAGAATTGGTGCTTCAAACACGTTCTACGGAACAGCTGTGGTTAGACAATTTGAAACTATGGGAACTTTTACTCTTAACGGCTCTATTGCTATCTCTAGATCTAGAGATAAACTTAGGTGTTTGCAAATTTTAGCCAGGAAGGGTGTAGGTTTACCTGTAACAGGTTTTGCTCATTCATCTAAAGATGTGAAGGGTGTTATTGATGTAGTCGGTGGCCCACCGCTCGTAATTAAACTTTTAGAAGGTACACAAGGTATCGGAGTAGTCCTAGCCGAAACACAGAAAGCATCAGAGTCTGTGATCGAAGCATTCCGCGGATTAAATGCCAATATATTAGTGCAAGAATATATAAAAGAATCCAATGGATCAGATATTCGATGTTTTGTTGTAGGCGACAAGATTGTGGCATCAATGATAAGACGGGCAAAAGAAGGCGAGTTTAGGGCCAATATCCATCGTGGTGGAGTAGCTGAGAGCATAGAAATCAGTGATGAAGAAAGGCAAACTGCCATCCAAGCAGCACAAGAGATGGGTTTAATGGTTGCAGGAGTTGATTTATTACGATCTGCTCGTGGGGCACTGGTATTAGAAGTTAACTCATCTCCTGGTTTGCAAGGGATTGAGCTTGCAACAGGAATTGATGTGGCAGGTGAAATCATACGTTATATTGAGCAAAATGTGACTGAGAGTAAAAAAACAGGACGCCGTGTAGAAGTATGAAGTCATTTGAAATTGCAGGCCAACAGATCGCACCAGGGGAGAGAAAAAAAATCAATTTATTTGTAGCAAGACTCTATGATGCTACTGAAGTATCTTTACCTGTTGAAGTCATTCGCGGGAAAAAAGACGGTCCCACATTGTTTATCAGTGGAGCTATCCATGGCAATGAAATTAATGGCGTTGAAATCATTCGACTTGTTTCTCAGCAAGAATCCCTTGAAAAATTAGCTGGAACTTTAATCTTAATCCCTATTGTAAATGTATTTGGCTTTAACAATAAGACTAGATATTTACCTGATAATCGTGACTTAAATCGCTGCTTTCCAGGGATCGAGTC
>JBBKWS010000144.1:0-6017 GCA_037969075.1 Bdellovibrionales bacterium
GAGAAGGTATAGATGAGTACAATTTTAGGAAACCAATCAAACAATCTTTTTGTAGCTAATCTTCAAAACGTAAGCCTTGAAAAGCTAGTTAAGAGCAAGCTAGAAGTATTATTTCAACAGCAAAAAGACACTCAGGTAGAACTATCTGGTCTTTATGACGTTGTTATGGAGCAAGTAGAGAAGCCTCTAATCGAGCTAACTCTTAAAGCTCATAACGGCAACCAAGTTAAGACTGCTGCGGCCCTAGGGATCAACCGTAACACTCTTAAGAAAAAAATGGACCATTATCAAATTAATCGCAAAGAATTAAACTAATTCTTTTATGTACGCGGGCTGTATTCTACAGCTCGCTCTGATTTAACTCACAGTTATTCCCAAAAAGAACTTTTTGTAAGTACTCCATCAGTACGAAACGTATTTCGTCCATACCCACTGTATTAGGATCGAATCCACGTTCTTTTACAAAGCTAATGATTTCATGCTTGATCACGTCTTCGGGTAAACCGCTGTGATCTACTATCTCTTGGATTAAAACCATAAAGCCTCCTGCTTATAACCATTCTGGCATCCGTGCCAAAGGCTAGTCCTACTGTTAAGACACGGCCTTTGCGAATTTGGTTATATTAAATCTATTAATTGGTCGTAATTTCTATGATTTTTTTTAAAACTGGACCTAGCTATCTACGCCAGGGGCAAAGTTTTTAACCGGGCCCTTTCTTCGTGGTCCCTGCGATTTGGCTTCTGAGGCCGTAGGAGCCGGTGGTGTATAGCCCGAAGAGGCCATATCTAAGAATGTACCAGTACTTGCTTTGAAGGCTAGGCGGACCATTCCTGTTGGGCCATTTCTATGTTTACCTATTAGTATCTCTGCTTGCCCTTTATATTCTGACGATTCTTTTTCATAATATTCATCTCGGTAGAGCATCATAATAATATCGGCATCTTGCTCGATAGATCCTGATTCTCTGAGATCTGAAAGCATCGGCCGACGATCTGTTCTTGATTCTACGCCACGGTTTAGCTGAGCAAGGGCGATTACCGGTATTTTTAGTTCTTTGGCTATTTCTTTTAATGTTTTTGAAATCTCAGAAATCACTCTCTCTCGACTCTCTGAGGGTCTTTTAATTTCCATTAGCTGTAAGTAATCGACAATTACGCAATCAAGGCCTACCCGTGATTTCAATCTTCTACATTTTGCTCGAAGCTCATAGGGGCTGAGGGCAGATGTCTCATCTACATAAAACTTTGCTTCCGACAACTTTGAAGCGGCCGTGATCAAATCATGCCAAGCCGTATCGGCAACTCTTCCGACACGCAATTGACCCATATCTATTTTGGCCTCTGAAGCCAACATACGCATCATCAGCTGCTCTTTACCCATCTCTAGAGAGAAATAGGCTACAGATTTTTTTTCACGCAAAGTCATATGCTGTGCAAGGTTCAAACTAAATGCCGTTTTACCCATGGATGGACGAGCGGCAATAATAATTAATTCTCCGCCATGCAGACCGGCAGTAATTTTATCTAAGTCCTTAAAGCCCGTCGCAATTCCTGTAATATCAGTTTTTCGCTTATATAATTCTTCAATTTTGTTAATCGCATCTTTTACGA
Organism: Bdellovibrionales bacterium; assembly: GCA_037969075.1. Lineage (GTDB taxonomy): Bacteria > Bdellovibrionota > Bdellovibrionia > Bdellovibrionales > UBA840 > JAGRAL01. Next base: position 1,612 of record JBBKWS010000144.1, read on the forward strand.
TATCAGCTGACTTAACCAGATCCTCTTTGTTGTTATTTTCAGATAATTTAAAGATCTCCGCTTCTACTTCGTTTAAAAAAGCATCTACGGACTCAAAATCACCCTGAAAAGCTCTTCCAGAAATTTTTTGTGAAGTAGCGATCAATTTTCTTAGTAAGGAGGTATTAGCTACAATCTCAACATAACTTTCTAGGTTAGCGGCGCCAAGTGTTGCCTCGGCGAGCTCAGCAAGATAAGCCGCCCCGCCAACTTGTGATAATTGATTTTTAGAAGTTAGGTAATGAGAAACCGTTAGAAAATCAACGCTTTCAGATTTTAAAACTAACGATAAAATGGCCTCAAATATAATTGTATGTGATGGTTTATAAAAATCTGTAGGGGACAACCGATTCTGCACTAGATCAATAGAGGATGGGTCTACTAAAAGACCCCCCAATACTGACTTTTCTGCCTCTAAGCTATGAGGTGGAAGTCTTTCTTGCACAATGTCCCCCGATAAAGTTCTATTCTTCTCTTTCTACATTGATTTTGATATCAGTTTCAAGTCCACCACCAAAACTAATCACAGCCTTGTGTTGTCCTAGAAGCTTAATCGCATCAGGGATTTCTATTTCACGCTTATCTACAGAGTAGCCAAGGTCGTATAGTTTGTTAGAAATATCTGCCGTAGTAACAGCACCAAAGATTTTATCTTCTTCACCAGCGCGTTTAGCGAAAGTAAGAGTAAGACCTGATATTTCCTTAATTTGTGCTTTTTTTGCATCAAGAGCTTTTGATTTTTTCTTCTCAGCAATGTTTTTTAGGTGGTTGAATTCTTTTTCACGTTTTTCTGTAGCGCTCATAGCTAGTTTTCTTGGAAACAAAAAGTTTCTTGCATAACCACTAGCAACACGTACTAGGTCACCAACTTTACCTAGGTTTCTAACGTCTTCGTTTAATATAACTTTCATCTGATTCTCCCTTATTCAATTTTATAATGCTGTTTTGGCTGGTTTCTTGTTAATTTTCGATCTAAAGTTCATCCAAAAATCTGCAAAACCCAGGCTACTTACTAATAAAAACATTTGTACCGTTAAAATAATATACCAAAACACTCGCCAGAATATCCCTACCTCAGTGACTCGAAAAAATACAGCTATAATCGAGAGCCCGTGAAAAAAGTAAAGTACCAGCAAAATGTTCAAAATGTTACCTGCTATCAACTTTATTTCGACCAAATCAAACTCAATAAAGGTAACCGCAATAACGGGTAGCGCAATCCATATTACAAAGCTGGGAAGCTCAAACTCCCTTAGTTTCGTTGCTATAATTTGCTCGGACTTCTGATTGGTAATACCACCAAGCCCTTTTAGCCTGCCACCAGCAGCTAAATACTTAATTCCAATTAATCCAAACCAAAGACTAAACAGTAGAATCATTACCATGGCGGAAGGAATTTGTGCCACCAGTGTATCTAATTCTATGGTTACGTTTGGCTGCATTTGTTTTAGGGCCGTTAAAAATAATTGTGTTTTATCATTAACTAACGCAATCAAGTCTAAATCCGTAATATGGACATATAGCCCTAAGAAAAATGAAACCAATCCTGTCGTACCTAATATACTAACCAAGCCAGCTTGAGCCAGGCCACAGTCCAACTCTTTCGCTTGTTGATACAGCCCCACAAGTATTGTTGCCACCAAAAGCGGTATCCAAACAATAGATTCGTGAAGCAGCAAGAGCCCCAATATAACGAGGCCAGTAAAAACAATAAACTTACTTGCTCCCAAGCTTATGCGAAGTAAAAAAATCGGAATCGTGGCCAATACAAATACTGTTGCCGACAACAAAATGGCAGCAATCAATAGCAGTACATGGCTAAAACGAATTCCCCAAAAATCTTTCATCGCAAGCCAGGCTTAATCTCTGAACTTTTTTCTGTTTTCTGTAAAACGCTCAGCCTTTTTAGCCATCTTACTTTCAAAGTCTTTTTGCTTTAAAGCAGAAGCCGTAAGGTAATCTTTAAACGTTTGTAAATGCTTAGAAAGGTCTGTGCCATCGTCTAGTCGCGTGTGCATAAATCGAACAACTTGCTCGTTAATACGCATAGTACGCTCTAACTCGGCAACTGCATCTGGATTAGCAGTAAATGTTGTGTAAAAATAAATGGCTTTATTGTTTTTGCCAATCATATTACCAAGAGGTCTTTTACCCCAAGTTTCAACAACCTTTAGCTCACCTTTATGGTCAGCGATGATTTGCTTATTCTTTTTGAATAGGTTCTTTTGAACTTCTTCGGTAGCGTCAGCATTTAATAGAATCACACCTTCGTACGGGCGGACCACTTCTGTATTGGACATATATCCTCCTGGTTAAAACTAGCCCCTATAACTTTTGATAGGAGCAAGGATAGCGGTTATAATTTAATTGCTTTAGCTTGTAGCATAGAGAAATTAGAAGCTCAAGCAGTCAGATAACAAAAGCTGGGGGTCAGCACCGTGGGTCTAAATATACGAATTGTTTCAGGAAAACGGCAAGGCGAAGAGTTTAAATTACGCGATGGCATCACTATTGGTAGAAAACAGGCTGACTTAATCATTAAAGATGGAAAAATGTCCTCTTTGCACGCGGCCATTTCTGAAGAGGATGGGCAGCTTTTTATCATTGATCAGGGCTCAAGAAATAAAATTGTGTATAACGGTGAGTCTTTGGCAAGATTGGCCTTAGAAGATGGTGCAAAATTCATCTTGGGTGATACTGAGTTTGAAATTTTTTACGTTAACACCGGAGATATTTGGGAAGAAGAGTTAGGCGACTTTCTCAAGCGAATTGAACGCGTTGCTAAAAATGAGCCGAAACCTGCACACTCTTTTTTTCACGCCGTAAACTTAAAGGTGATCCGCGGACCTGATTATGGCAAAGTCTACAGCCTATGTTATGGGCCAAGGATCTCGGGAAAAAATAGTTTAGACTTATTTTTTCAAGAGCACTTTGAGAGGGATGAGTTTTTTGTAATAGAGCAAAAGAAAAAAGACATCATTCTTCGTACAGACCATCCTGATCTTTTAAGTGTTAATAACTCTCCCATCATCTCAGAAGCCGTGTTATCTGATGGAGATAGTTTGGCATTTGGAAAAACTGTAGTAAAAATACAAATCGAGAAATAAAATGATAGGCATAAAAAAGAAAACGGGTACCGTAATTAGTTTTGATGGAACCGAAATTTATTACGAAGTTTTAGGAGAGGGAAAGCCAATCCTGATGGCCTATGGAATCGTATGTGTCATGAACCATTGGCATTTTCAATCAGCGTTTTTTTCTAAAAACTATCAAGTTGTTTTAATTGATTACCGGGGACATCACAAGTCGTCTGTGCCTAAACAAATAGAAGATATGAATGTGGCCTCTATTGCAAAAGATCTTATTGTTGTTTGCGACCATCTAAAACTGGAATCGTTAAGTCTATTTAGTCATAGCTTTGGGGCGCAGGTCGCTCTTGAATTCTACACTCACTACAAAGCAAAAATAAGTAATATGGTTTTAATTAACGGTTTCCACAAAAACCCTATCAAGGGGATGTTTGGGATGGATATGGTTCCGACGTTTCATAAATTAAAAACATTTTATGAAAGCCTTCCTGAGACTTTTAATTTTTTATGGAAAAGCGCTCTTGATAACCCTCTGGCACTTCCTTTCATGGGACTTACTGGTGGATTTAATTTAAAACTCACAAACTTAAATGATATTCAGGTTTACCTAAAGGGCGTTAAGGCTATTCCATTAGACGTTTTCTTAACTTTATTTGAAGACATGATGGCTTATGATGCTACTGATATTTTATCTACTGTTACTTGTCCCACCCTTATCATTGCAGGAGATAAGGACAATGTGACCCCCATGGCGTTTCAAGTAGAGATGCACGAAAAAATTAGCGATTCACTCTTACAAATTATTCCCTATGGATCGCATTGCTCGCAACTAGATATGCCTGATTTTATAAATTTAAAAGCAGAGGTCTTTTTAAAGACGCATGGGTTTTAGTGTCAGCTTAGGATAAGCGAAAGCACCACGCCCAAGATAGCCATAAAAACACCAATAGTTGCGACTACTACGCCTAACTGATGCGCCATAATCTTACTTATTTCTAAAAGCGTATCTTTGTTTAACTCGCGCATTTCTGCTCTTACCAGTTTAAATTCAGCTGCCATCTCAGACCTTACTGATTTGAATTCCGCCGCCATATCTGCTCTTACTGACTTAAACTCGTTGGTCATTTCTTGCTTCGTTGCAAATTTGTCATCTATGTATGAGCTCATTACTTTTACCTGCGCTTCCGCTTGTCTACGTGGAATGCCACTGCCTTCTAGTTGACTTACTAAATCTATATCACTCATCGAAGAAATCTCCTTTATTCTTTAGAGAAATAA
>JBBKWS010000145.1:0-19336 GCA_037969075.1 Bdellovibrionales bacterium
ATTAGATCTGCTCGTCAGGCTAACCGTAACGCTAACGATGGTATCTCAATGATTCAAACAGCTGAGGGTGGCTTAAACGAAATGGGTAACATTGTTGTCCGTTTAAGAGAACTAGGTATCCAAGCAGCTTCTGATACAGTTGGTGAAAGAGAAAGATCATATATCGATAAAGAAGTTCAACAATTAAAATCAGAAATGCAACGTATTTCAGATACTACTACATGGGGTACAACTAAATTATTAGATGGTTCTTCACCAACTTTTGATTTCCAAGTAGGTATCTTTAACAATGAATCAGCTGACCGTATATCATTTGAAGCTGGTGAAAATGTGGCTACTTTAGACTCTTTTGGTTTAACTGATGTAGATTACAACACTAAAGAAGGAGCTCAAGACTCACTGGTAGCATTGGATGAGGCGCAAAACCGTATTAATGACCAAAGATCAAATTTAGGAGCTCTGCAAAACAGACTGGTTTCTACTTCTAATAACTTAGGGATTTATGAAGAGAACTTGTCAGCTGCAAACTCTCGTATTCGTGACACAGATGTGGCTGCTGCGACTTCAGATTTAGCTAAAAATAGCATTCTGTTACAAGCTTCAACTGCAACTTTAGCACAAGCTAACCAAAATACGCAGGTAGCTCTACAACTATTATAATTACCTCTTAAACCCATTTAGGGCCCATCCATTCGGGATGGGTCTTTTTTAGGGATCAATTTTAACGCACAGAACGGACAATAGATCCGTTTTTTTTTATTGCCAGCCTCTGATGAATTACGTAGAATTTTTATGTATAGCTAAAGAGGGAGATTTATGGCAAAGAAGAAAAAAGCAAAAGTTATCAAGAAGAAAAAGGCAGCCGCTAAAGCAACCAAAAAGAAAAAGCCTGCTGCTAAGAAAGCTAAGGCCACTAAAAAGAAGGCAAAAGCTGTTAAAAAGAAAAAGCCTGCTACTAAAGCCAAAAAGCCAAAAAGTACTAAGAAAAAACCTGCTATTAAAGCTAAGGCCACTAAAAAGAAAAAGCCTGCCCCTAAAGCTAAAACTCCTAAAAAAAAGCCGGCGCCTAAAACGATTGTTAAATCTAAGAGTAAGCCAAACGCAAAGCCTAAGGTGCGCGATATCAACGAGATTAAAAGCGATGAAACCTCTTCTATTAGCTCGGTAAATCCGTTTAGCGTAGAGAAGCCTGATTTCGAAGAAGAGTTCTCTGAGGACACTTTTGGCGATCATTTAAAGTCTGAAAGCGAAGTCGATGAAGTTAATCTTGAGATCGATGATCTTGAGGATGATATGCAAGATGATTTAGACGATGACGACGACGATGATGACGAAGGATATTTTTAAATAAAAAAAAGGGCTCTTAAGAGCCCTTTTTAATTTACGAATTTTTTTGATGAACTGAAAACTTCTCAAAATCACCATACTCATGAAGCTTATTATAAAGCGTCTTAATTGTGATTCCTAAAGCCTGAGCTGCCTTTGTTTTATTACCATCAAAATAATGCAATGCTTTGATAATATAACGTCTTTCTAGCTCATGTAGACTGATATTAGGATCATATTCATCCATCACAGATTTTTGCTCTGGATTGCGAATATTTTCAGGAATATCAGACGGCATAATTATATGACCTTCACACAAAATTTGTAAGCGTTCACATAAGTTCTGTAATTCACGAATATTTCCATGCCAGTCATACTTTACACAAACGTCCATAGCTTCTGGGCTCATTTGACGTCCACGATTTAAGTGAGCGTTTGCACCATTTGATAAAAAGTATTCAATTAAAACAGGAATATCTTCTTTTCTACGGCGAAGTGCTGGAACATTTAAAGTAATAGTATTGATTCTATAGTATAAATCTTCACGAAATCTACCTTCCATAACTTCTTTTTCAAGATCACGGTTAGTAGCACTTACAAGACGTAAATTTACTTTAATAGGATCTTTTCCACCTACACGGTAAATCTCACCTTCTTGTAAAAAGCGAAGTAGCTTAGCTTGAATACCTGGGCTTAACTCCCCGATTTCATCTAAAAATAATGTTCCGCCGTTAGCCACTTCTGCTAGACCGATTTTACGAGTAAATGCGCCAGTAAAAGCACCTTTCTCATGACCAAACAACTCTGATTCTAAAAGACCTTCTCTTAGAGCTCCACAGTTAATAGCTACAAATGGCTTATGTTTACGATTACTGCCCTGATGAATGGCTCTAGCAACCAATTCTTTACCTGTACCGCTCTCTCCTAATACTAGGACAGTTGCATCAGATGGAGCTACACGCTCAACCATGCGGATTACCTGCGCCATAGCCTCAGACTTATATATGATAGGCTTTAGGCTCTTCATATTTTCGTTCGTAGACACATTAGGCAAAATAATGTTTTCTGTTGTTTCTGACATACGTACCACCTTATAGGTTTATATTTATTAGCACCCCGAAGTTGATGTCTCATTGTGATACAGGTGCAAAGTGGCCACAAATATAACACAACGCATGAAATAAATGCAAGTAAAATTTGCGCATAATGTTATATTTTTTTTAAAAAGCGGTTTAATTGCAGCTGGCAAAAGCTATACTCTTTGTATGGATATATTGGATTTAATCTCTAAATACCTGAATTACCTTAGATTTCAGAAGAAATATAGCCCACACACCCTTCGTTCCTATATTTCGGACTTCCAGCAAATATTACAGTGGAAAAATTTTGGCAATTTGGAACTAAAAAATAAGCAGTTTGGCGAAGAGTACCTGTTTACCTACTTTACCTCTAAAAAATTAACAATTAGTGAGGAAGAATTACCAAAGTTTTTCAAGTCGCAAATCACTAAGCTACCTACAAGTAAAAGCAGCACGCGCCAAAGAAAAGTGGCTGCCATTAAATCTTATTTAAATTGGCTCTACCAAGAGCGTTTTACCGAACGAAAACTATCACTTTTATTTACCCTCCCAAAAGCAAAAGAGAAAATCCCAAACTTTCTGTCCGTTGATGAAATACTTGCTATCTTGAATTACTTAAACTCCCCGACTGCCAAAAAAGACCTTAAAAATGCAAACAAGAACACTCTATTCTTACTTCTATATGGTGGGGGCCTAAGAGTGTCTGAGGCTTGCAACCTAAAACCAAAAGACATCAAATCTAATAGTATTCGCGTGCTGGGCAAGGGCAATAAAGAACGGATGGTAGCATTGCCCGAATTCGTTTTTAAAAAAATAGGGCCCATTGATAATTCTAAAAAATACATCTGGGGTGATACTCCACTTAATACAAGAATTGCTTACAACTACATCCATCAAGTCGGCATTAGCGCTTGCCTACTAAAAAGCTTGCACCCACATGCCCTTAGGCATTCTTTTGCCACTCATATGTTAGCGGATGGTTGCGACCTCAGAGTTTTACAAGAAGCGCTTGGGCATTCTAGTTTACAAACCACTCAAAAGTATTTACATCTAGATTTACAAAAGCTGAGCGAAAATCTAGACAGGTTGAGCCCGATAAATAAGGTTGTTAAATGAAAAAAGCCATTTTCTTGGATCGTGATGGTACTATTATTTTTGATAAAAACTACTTAAATGATCCAGGGCTTATTGATTATGTACCTAATGTATTTGAAGCATTTAAACTTTGGCAAAATAATGGCTTTTGTTTTGTAGTTGTCACAAACCAGTCGGGAATCCATAAGGGGATTGTGAAAGAAGAGAATGTCGCTAAAATTCATCAAAAAATTGCCCACAGATTTTTAGACAATCAAACCCCTATTTTAGAATTTTACTATGCCCCTTTTGCCGCTAACTCTGACCATCCCATGAGAAAACCGAATCCTGGTATGCTACTCGAGGCTGCCAAAAAATATAAAATTGATTTAACCCAATCTTGGATGGTGGGAGATAAAATGTCAGACGTAGAGGCTGGTCACAGGGCAGGCTGCAGATCTATTCTTTATACACACCAATCTAAAGAAGACCCCACCAACTCTTCATATATACCAGCTGAAATCATAGCCGATGATCTATTAGCCGCTGCTAAAGAATCTGTCTCAAACTAGGATTTTATAGTCTCAAATAGAGGCTGAAATTCTACTCATATTAATCGACCAAGGTACCGATACTATATTATCGAGGTTGATTATGAACGTTATTACAATTCTATGTATATTTCTAGCTTCCAGTATAGCTTTGGCTGACTCCCCAGTTGGTACCTTCATGGTGGTAAAGGGGCAAGTTACCGTTCAACATGCAGATGGTAAAACTGAAAAAGCTCGTATAGGCCTAAAAGTATTTCCTAAAGACATCATTCAAACTATGAAAGATGCCAGGGGTAAAATCGTAATGATGGATAAGAACGTAATTAATATCTCGCCTGATTCAAAAATGGAGATTCAAGATTATACGTTTAAACCAGATGAAGACAAAAAGAGTGTTTTACTAAACCTAATGTACGGAAAAGTGCGACCACAGGTAAATCAAAAATATGATGAAAAGAAAAATACCTTTAGAGTTAAAACGAGCGCTGCTGTTGCAGGTGTTCGAGGAACTGACTTTATAGTTTCATTTCAAAATAATAGATCACAAATCACAACCTTTCACGGACTAGTGAGCGTGGGTTCAGCCATCGGTCTTGGTGGTCAAATCGCTAACCCTGTAGGCGTTAGCGCTGGGCAAGCCACTACCGTTAATATGAATGCGGCCCCACAAGCGCCTGTTCTAGTGCCGCCAGCTGATTTAGTATCAATGGATAAAGATTCAAGCGGTGACGGGAAAACTATTGAAAGTCGCCAACCAGCTAGTGAACCAGCACCAAAAGAAAATAAAAAAGAAGATCCTAAGGATGCTAAAGACGCAAAAGCAGGAGTTAAAGAACCTAAGGCAGAGACAAAAGATCCAAAAGCAAAAGGTCCAGCAACCTCGGGAACTGCAAGTCGCTCTCCACAATCGGCTTCTCCGGGGCTATTGCCACCACCTCCGCCTCCACCATCTGGTGAAGTCACAGTTCTACCTGGACCAACAGCTGGCTTACCTCCGGTACCGAACTTACCGCAACAACCAATTGCGCCACCAGTAAATCCAATAGTTGGGGATATCATTCAACAGACAAATACGTCCGTTAATCTAATCATTGTTGGCCCATAATCATGACCTAAGTTAGAAACTAGCATTATCTGTTTCTAACTTTTGCCAAGCCACTTAAAAAAAACTATCCTATATATGCATCTTTTAAAGGAGTGGCATCTTGTTGCATATATTGACTGCATTTATACTAATATTTTCATCTCTCGCAATAGCTAAAACACGACCACCCATTAAGAACAGATCTGGTATTGATATAGAATACCGCCAACGTCTTTGGAACTCAGACAGTAAACAAATAGACACTGGTTACGTGGTCATAAAAGACAGTAAATCTGAAAAACTAGTAGTATTACAACTTCAAGAAAGTGAGCCAGACTCATCAGTATTTACTGGTAGCTACAACATTGAATTAGGTAAGTCACAAAAATATGTACCTGCTATCTATATCCCAGATGAAAATGAATTGAAATCAGGCGATGAAAAGCAAAAATTCTTACAGAATATTAAAGAGGGTAAGGTTAGTAGAAAGCCGTTTATTTTAAAATCAGAAGGAGCAAGACAAATTCTTGAAACTTTTGACAATAAAAAAGCTGCAATATCTGCATTAAAATCGTACCGAAGACACAGAGCACTAGCTAAGAGTGAAAAAGTTTTAAAAGATGGTGAGTATACAGAAGACATGCAGCTTGAAAATGCCTCTGACCTAGCACTAGTGAATAAACTATCTGGCTTAACAAAAGAAGCTGTATCAAGAGAAAAAGAACGTACTCGGATGTTACAAGAGGAAAAAAGGAAGTTAGCTGAACTAAAGAAAAATTACGACGCATTATCAGAAGCTCAAAAAGCAGAATCAAAAAAAACAGCTGCAGAACACTTAAAAACTGGCTTTGCATTATTTGAGGCTGGAAATTTTATAGAAGCAGAATCAGAATTTTTAATAGCACTTGAAAAAGACCCATATAGCTCAAAATCATTATACACTTATGCGGTAAATCTTTTTAGAGTAGAAAAATACAACAGAGCACTAACTATTTTTAGAATGGTTGACGATAGCGATAGAGAAATTGATAAAACAGAAAAACTATACTATTTAGCAAGCTGCCATTACAAGTTAGTAGAATTCGATTACGCCTCTGAATTGTTCGGCAGAGTAAAGAATTCTGCAAATAAAAATCTCTCTGGCTCGTCTAGTTTTTATTTAGGCTTAATACAATATCAAAAAGAAAATTTTAATGCCGCAAAAGTAGAGTTTGAATTTGTCTTAGATAATTCCATCGATCCAGAATTAGATAAACAAGCCGAAATGTATATCGAAAGAATACAACATGATCTACAATTCATAGAATCAAAAAAGAAACCCTACTATGCAAACTTAAGTGCGGGCATTACGCAGGATTCAAATATTTTACTGCAACCGGATGGCACTTCCGCTTCAGCCACTGCCGCTGATGATGGTGGACTTAGGTTTCAAATGGCCGGCTCATTAGAGTATAAGGCTAAGCAAACTAGAGTAGATGAGTGGAGCGTAAAGACCACCCTTGTATACTTATATTCAGTTGATGATGAATTTACACAAGCAGATCCCCTCGATATCATTGTTTCTGCTCCGTACAAAAGAAATTCTCAAGCCTTTGGTAAAAGCTATAGATGGGAAGTAGAGCCAGGGGTAGAAAGCCTTTTTATGGATGTTGACCAAGAAGGAAGTCGCGAAAATATTTTAAATGCTGGCTTTGTTAATTGGAAAAATTCAATAGTTATGAGTGATAAATTGATCTCTAACTATAATTTTCAATTGTATTACAATGACTCTAAAATTGATGCCACAACATCAGATGAAGATGCTACAGGTTTAAAATATACATTTACTTACAACAACATCTATTTTTTAAACAGAGAAAAGGGCAAGATTATCATTTCGGATGTAGGTGTTAGCATGAATGATGCTGACGGGAAAAACTATTCGTACTTGCGTTTCGATTTGGCCATAAACTATATCCAACCCATAACTTTGTGGGACCTTACAGTAAGTACAAAACTAGCGTATAACCAGTCTAGTTACGATAGTACTGATGATAGAGAGGATAAAAACACTTCCTTAAATATTACATTTATTAGGTCGATCAATGATTGGCTAGGTTGTAATGCTAGCTTAGGTTATATCGATAATAAGTCTAATGTATCTACCAGAGAGTATGACAAATATACTATTGGCGCTAACCTTACTGGTAAGTGGAATTTTTAACTTAGGTAATCTTCTTTGTAAGGCCTAAGAGCATTTTCTATACTGCGTAAAGTCGCTTCTGACATACTTAATCCATCCGATTCTGACAATGGGGTTTGCTGAAACGTAGCAAACTCCATTTGATTAGGCAAAATCCCAATTGTTGAAAGTAGTCTGATTTTAAAATGCAGATAAGTTTTTTTGTCTGCTTTAATACTTGCGCACAGCTTTAAATAGTTACCCAGCATATGAAATACTTCTTCTTGTTCTAGATCCTCTTTGCAAACCTTTAAAGCCAGTTGAATGCCACGCATAGCGGTCTCAAGTTTTTCATATGAGTCTCGTAATCCATCAAACGAGTCCAAAATCCTCGCCTCTTCCATATATGTGATGCCAGAAGATGACTCTTTCCAAGAATACTCAATGTAATGACTTGGCTCTAGAACTCCGCCTGAGAAACGTTTTTTACTTTTTAAAGCATGTTTTGCTACAAAATCTTTTTTAGTACCTGTTGTAGATAAAATTTGTACGCCAAGATCTGACTCTCTAAATAAATTGGTCTTTAAAATAATTCCTTTAGATTTACCCTGCTGCATACTACACCGCAAAGGTAAATAGCAGTGTAATAGCTAATATATCAGCAACTACTGCGAATATAGGGACCGTCCCAATGGTAGAGTCATACCCTAACATATCTAACACATAAGGGATCAATGTTCCTAGAAGCATTGAAGATATTATTTGAAGACCTAGGACAACAGATAGTTTCAAGTGGCTCGTTGGGTTTGGTAAAAAATGAAATGATGCCAGATAAAAAATAGCAGCAAAAATAACAGCATAAATAGCCGCCCTAGACATCTCTAGAACTAGGTGAGAAATAAAATTTGTCTCTAACTTTCCTGCATTGAGTAAACCCACTGCCACGGTAGCAGACTGCCCACCTGATGTAGCACCTAAAGACAGCAACAGAGGAATCATTGCAGCTATTGTTAAAAGCTGATTATTATCGAACGTATAGCCTAAAAGGCGAATTAGTAAGAAGCATAGTCCGCCTCCTATAAAACTAAAAATTAACCACGATAAGCGGCTTGTAACACTGGCTAAAAACCCTTCATCGTCCATGTCAGAAGCTCTACCCATAGCCAAAAAATCATCTGCACCCTCGGCTCGGATGACATCAATAACGTCATCAACAGTAATTACGCCTTCTAGTTTTTGCGATTCATTTACAACAGGAAGTGATAAGAAGTCATATCTTTCAACAATCCTTGCTACCTCTTCTTGGTCGGTATTCAAATCTACACTTATTATTTCGGTTTCCATCAAGCTTTTTAAAACTTGGTTTGGCTTTGATAGTATCAGTTGTTTTAAACTTAATACTCCAACTAGATGCTCTTCATCATCAATAACATAAATATAAAAAGTAACCAGGTTCTCATCTGAATTATTTTGAATCTCTATAATCGATTGGGCTACCGTATAACTTTGATTTAGAGCGAAGAATTCGGTATTCATCAATCCACCAGCAGAATCTTCAGGATATCGCATAAGATCAGCAACATCCTCTGAACTCTCTCTCTCCATCGTATCTAATATTTCCTGAGATTTTTCCTTAGGTAAGCTACCCAACAAATCGGCAGCATCGTCTGACTCCATTTGGCTAACTAGCTCTTGTGCCTCAGACTTATCAATACTAAGGATCAGATCTTTTTGATTTCTGCCCTCCAAGTAGCTTAAAATTTCAGCTTTCGTATCTACAGATTCAATCAGATTAAAAATACGAAGACGCTCTACCCTATCCATTTCTTCAAGAAGAGCCGCTATATCAGCCGCATGTGTTTTAATTAAAATACGCTTAATATTTTTCCAGGCAGCTCTTCTATAGAGCTTACGAATACTTTCGACTAATACCTTTGTACGTAATTCAAGCATCAATAACCTTAAAATCTTTCTTTATTTTAATATAAAATAGACAGCCAAATAAACTAAGCAAAAACTGCAATGTCTGTAATACCGTAAATATAGTCACTAGTCTAGAACTCCAGTCTTTAGGATAATCATGACTCATGAGCGCAGCACCTATCTGAACGAGGCCTAAACCACCAATAGACAGGGGAAGAGCTGCGAAAAGTAGACTTATCGGCGCGATAACAAGAGTATAATAGATGAACTTAATATCTAAAGAAGTAGATCCTATAAAGAAAATACTAAAAAAAGTGATGTGCGCCAATACGTTGCTAATAAGCGCAAATATTACATATCGAGGCTTTTCTCTATAAGAATTTCTAACTAAGATAAGGCTACGCAAAGACTTATATTTATCAGCAACTTTATCTGGGACTAAACAAAAGAGTACTGTTAATAGAAATGAAGCTAAAAATAGTAAAAATATGATATTGCTATATTGAGGAAACAAACCCTCTTTAAAATAAAACAAAACACACGACACCGTACTAATAGTAACCAGCATAATTAGACCAAACACCCTATCAAATATAATCGTAAATATGCTAAGATTTCGGTTACTAGCATCTTTAAATAGGTAACCTGCTTTGACAAAATCACCACCTAGAGATCCTGGTAAAAAATATTGAAATAGGCTTCCAACCCACGAAAGCGCTAATATTTTTTTAAAAGAAACTGGCAGCACTGCTTTAGCTAAAAAAAACCACCTAAATGTCAGGGATAAAAAATTCAGAAAGACAAATAGAAACATTAATAGATAGATAGCTATACGGCTTTCTTCATAAAAAAAACTCAAATCAAAATAGTTAAAGTGAAAAGCTGCATAAAGTAATGCGGCCGAAATTAGATATTTAGAAAATCCTAACACTATACTCATTCACTTGAACTCAACGCTGAAAAATCAGAGTATAGCCGTAAAAACTTATCCTTCACCTCTTTAATTGCAATAACATCTAAGACAATCCACTGATTTATGTTTTTCTGTGTGAACTTACCATCCACCAACCATGAATAATTAAACGGATGATCATAGATGCATTTGCTAGTGCAAAGAATGGTACCATCAACAATTATATTTTTTAATGACTGATAAAGTGGCTCGCTGTTCTTAGATAGACAGATCACAGATCTGTCCCATATACGATTTTTAGAATTTGAAAAATAACAGCTTATTCCTTCGATTTTACTGAGTGATTCTTCAAAATTTTCTATAGACGCCTTATCCTCGGTTAACATAGGCATCTGTAAATCATAATCAGTAGTTACAGGAGCAAGAAACAAGTCGTCAATTTTTTTTGATCTTGAACCTAATAGAATCACTGCGTAGGACTGGTGATCCCTAATTTCGATTAAATAAGGATTGGGGGAAAAGTATTGTGGCTGTAAAACATGGTTATTGTGCCTAATAATTACTGTAAAAATTTTCTTATCAGCTAATTTCTTTACCAAATCATCTACTTGGTAAATTTCACCTGTGATCGGATTGTCTTCGCTCAACACAACAAAGCAAGTTTCTTCACTTACCATAGAAATCTTTTTCTCTATGGAGTCATCACTAGAAAAATTAAAAACTTTTATACCGTCACGAGCCACACTCTCTGCCACCATAAATAAGTAAGGGCTTTGCCCCGCTACTAAACCTAGCTGTAGCTTGTGTGGATAAACACGAAACATACCCTTTGTAACTTCAGTCAACGCGTGTGCTACTGAGGATCTCACCCGTACTGACCACTTTGAGTCTACTTGAAATAATTTTTCATAAGCCTCACTTTGAAGTGAGTTTTTTTTAAGATCTAGCACAACAGTTTTCAAGATAAAAACCCTCTAATAGCTGCTTTTGTTTCAGTTTTTAAATCCACTTTTAGCGCTCTCAATTCTTTTGCAGGAGGTATAAATGATTTTTCAAAATGTAAGCTTTTAGTAGGGCATATCTCAACACAGATACCGCAAAACAAACACTTGTCATAAGAAATACTAAAGTTTTCAATATGTCTGACCACATCTACACCGGCTGAAGTCTTGGGTTTTTTCATTGAGTTTGAATACAACTCCCCTTTAATTTCAATAGCTTTAGTTGGGCAGGCTGTTTCACAATCGCCGCAGCCACTACACTCCTGAAATCTATTTTTAATCTCGAGACGTGAAAAAGGATGAATGTATTTATTTACATAGGGGTACTCGAAAGTAACTGAATTATGTCTTTGATTCATTTTCATCTTTTGATACAGAAACTTTATATAAGCTAAGAATTCTCTCACCCAATAGCTCCTTGCTCTAAACTAAGCCCTAAGCTTTCATAAGCTAAGTCTAAATCCTCGACTTCTACGCCCACCAATAATTGTGGAACAAATGATTTTAATCTGGTGGAGACACTAGAAATAAATATTTTTTTAGACATATAGGATACATACATTGGACCACTTGGCGCTTCGATGGCAGAAATATAAAATCCATTGGGAGACTCATACACATCTGTATTATCCAACTGAAATTGGCCTGTTGGTAAATTAGTCATTAAAGTTTTAACGACAAAAACATGGTGTTTTATCTTTTCGATTGCCACGATAAACCTTGTGGCCGCATCGCTACCATGAAGGCCATTTAGATTAAACCTTCCAACTGTATCATACGCTCCATATTTATTTGCATCTCTTACATCTATCTCGACTCCGGCAGCTATTGCAACTATTCCTCCCCAAGAGAATGTATGAATTATTTCTTTTGAAATTTTCATAACACCCTCCATGCGCTCAAGCAATATGGAGTCATTGACTATTTTTTGATAGGCTATCATAAACTCAGCTTCAAAAACTTTTATCTGTGCAACTAATTTATTTTGAATGCCTATAGTTAAATCTCGCTCTACTCCATTTAACAAAATGAACTGCGGCAAAATTCTAGAGCCAAACCATTGCTCTTGCATGTCTAAGATAATTTCTTTAAGCAGAAAGAAGTTATTAGAATAAATTTTCTCTTCACATGCTTTCAACACATTGATTATGTAATTACTTAGCCAAAGTAGCTCTTGTAACTCTGCAGCCAAAGTACGTAACGCCTCACCCCTTTTAGGAGCAATATACTGCGACATCTGCGAATATACTAATGCAAGCCCCCATTCTGCTGCGATTGACTCATGTGGGTCAAACCTAGATATACGCTTTAAATTATCATAAGGTGAAGATGCCTCTAATGTTTTCCAAAGAGGGCGCCAATGCTGATCATAGGGGATCTCGACCTTCGTTACTACATTTAATTTATTTTCAAATTGAAGCATCTTGAGATACCACCATGCTGTAAATAGAATTTAAAGAAGTTAAAAAAGAATCCGAACCTACAGACCTTACGCAGATCGGTAATTTGTAACTACTGGTAACAAAATATAAATAAAAATATCCTCCAACAGGAACTGTAAACATGGGATACGGAAATCCTGTAGAAACATTTTCTTTTAAAAAGTTAAAAAGATCATTTTCATTCACTTCCCATAGACCATCTGACGACTCTTTGTGATCTAACTTGGGAGTACCATTTATTTTTTTTATAACATCATCCAAGTTCACGAATAGCTCCGTATATAATCTTACTCGTTTCTCTATTCTCTTTGGTTTTTTCGAGTAGGCGAATTGCCTCAATGATTGCCTCAGGGCGAGGTGGACAGCCTGGTACAAAAATATCCACAGGTAGAATATCAGTTAACTTTACCCCATCGTCACCTACATAAGGTGATTTAGAAATAGTACAAGCGCCAACAGCAATAACAGCCTTATCACCTGATATAAGACTATAAATTTCTTTAATTTTTTCAGCGAATACCGAGTTAACCCAACCGGATACAATCAGTACGGTTGCTTCTCTTGGGTCATCAATGTCAATTGTATACCCTAGGCGCTGAAGATCATAATTAGAAGAGCATAAATTATCCACTTCAATAGAACAACAGCCTTGAGTTAAGAAATAAATAGATCTGGATTTATTGTCTAGCTTTTGTAAAAAAGATTTTAGACTTTGCTTTAGTGAAACCATACTTACATAGTCTCTAAGGGCAAAGCCTAGGTCAATTAAATACCCGCTTTATGTCTCTCTTCTTCATCGACAACTGATACAACGCCGCCTTTAAGCTGAGGACGCCTAGCAAGTTGTTTAATGTCATAAGAAAAATTAGCTCCATTTATACCTGGCATCTGCCATTCAGGGCCCATACGAATTGCGTCCACAGGACATGCTTCTTCGCAAAATCCACAGTACACACAACGAAGTACATCGATTTCATAGGAGATCGGAAACTTTTCAACAGCCGGGTCATCACTTTCTGCGGCTTTAATTGTAATACAATCTGCAGGACAATAGGTGGCACAAAGCATACAAGCTGTGCAACGAATAGACCCGTCCTTCTTTACAGTTAATATGTGGCTGCCCTTAAAGCGTGGAGAATACTCATACTTCTCTTCTGGGTAATTAAGAGTGATCATCTCTCTCTTTCCCACTAAATTAAGGACCATGTTTTTAAATGTAATACCTAAACCTTTTAAAATTGCCGGTAAGTACCATGAATCCCTGCCCTCTGTTCTCTTTACTATACTCATAGAGCTTCTCCTAAAACTGGAATATCTTTTCCACTTATAAGCACCATTACTTCGCTCAACGTTAAGGCTTGCGAAACTACTATGCGCATTTTTTGAATTTTTTGTGCCGTACCCTCAAAATTAACAAAGGTTCCATCTTTTTCCACAAAAGTTTTTAGAGGAATTTGATATTTAGCACCCTCATAAGATTCATTTGGATTAGATGTCAGCCAGATCACATTAGGAACTTTTTTAAAAAGCTTCGCTTTTTCAGAGATATCTGTATAAAAACTTTGAACCTCAGGACCAGCAACCACTACAACTTGGATCTTACCACTTGCAATTCTTGATTCTAGATCCGCCCAGTCAGTCACTAGGCCATTTTTCTTTAAGATGTCCTGCAAGCCCTTAGTATTTGGATTGCGGTCTCCTCTTAAAAGTAACCCGTCAAAGTCATTCCATTTTTCGGGATTATTTTGCCAGTGATAAATCTGTGTAGAGCCAATGTCGCCCTTAAAGGCCGCAATCATCGACTCATACTCTTCATTTGTATATTGGCCAGTAGCCACTAACGCTACTTGGTCAGCGGTAAACTTTTTCAATAACTCAGCAACTTCTTTTGCGGCAGCACCTGGTGCCAAAGACACAGCTTCGTTATTTTCAAACTTAACAGCATTTAGCAATCGCTCTGATCTATTTACATGTTTATACATATCGCGACCTTCATCGCACATCCAATAGCCATTGATATCTTTATTGTGACTTGGCTTTACACGAAAGTAGCCCTTTTCATTATAATACATTTTAGTATTACAACCAGTAGAGCATCCATTACAAACCGTTTCTTTATCTTTGAGATACCAAACCCGTTGCTGAAACCTAAAGTCTTTAGATGTTAGAGCCCCAACTGGACATATATCAACTGTATTTACAGAGTACTTGTTATCTAAAGGCTTATCTTCAAAGGTACCAATTTCACTATGATCGCCTCGGTTAAAAATACCAAGCTCATGAGTTTTTGAAACTTCATCCGTAAAACGTACACAACGCGAACAAAGAATACAACGCTCGGTATCCAAAACCACTTCTGGCCCAAGATCCACAACCTTACGTTTTTTAACTTTTCTCTCACCCATTTCAGGATCATAAGAGCCAAATTTCATATACTGATCTTGCAAGCCACATTCCCCTGCTTGATCACAAATAGGACAATCTAGTGGGTGATTTATTAAATGAAAATCTAAAACCCATTTCACTGAACTTTTAATGTTTTCGCTAGTGTTATTAATAACCATGCCTTCTGCTACTTGCGTATTACAGGCAATTTGTGGGCGAGGATTTCCCTCAATTTCAACCATACATAGTCGGCATACACCAGCTACTGATAAACCAGGGTGATAGCAGTAATGAGCAATCTCAGTACCTGATTGCTGGAACGCCTGGATAATCGTAGCGCCCGCTTCTACCTCAACTTCTTTTCCGTTAATTAGACACTTGGGCATACATATTTCCTTTTACTTTTGATCTTCCTTCTCTCACGAAGAATTCGAATTCATCTCTAAATTTACTTACAAAGCTAATCGTAGGCAGAGCCGCCGCATCGGACAACGCACAAATCGTTCTACCCTTCATATTATTAGCAACCGTAAAAAGTAGCTCTATATCTTGCAATCGTCCTTTGCCAGTAACAATTTTACGACAAAGTTTATCGATCCATCCTGTACCTTCACGGCATGGAGTACACTGTCCGCAAGATTCATGATGATAAAAATGTAAAATCACGTGCAGTAAATCAACCATACAGTGTGAATCATCAATAATGATAACTGCGCCTGAACCAAGCATAGATCCCATCTGTGCTAAACATTCATAATCCATCGTCGCACGGTATGACTCTTCTGCGTTTAATACCGGAGCAGACGACCCACCAGGAATCACCGCTTTTAATTTTCGCCCAGGAAGTAAACCTCCACATTCATTTTCAATAAGATCTTTTAGTGGGTAACCAAGTGGTACTTCATATGTTCCAGGCTTATTAACATCTCCACTTACTGAGAAGAGCTTTGAGCCCGCTGATTTTTCTGTTCCGTATTTTCTAAAACCCTGCGCGCCATCACGAATAATATATTTAACAGCTGCAAGAGTTTCTACGTTATTTACAATCGTAGGTTTTCCAAGATAGCCCTTAACCGCAGGAAAAGGAGGCTTTAGTTTAGGTTGCCCTTTTAAGCCCTCAAGGGAAGAGATCATACCTGTTTCTTCTCCGCAGATATATGCCCCTGCACCACGGTACACATCCATGTCGTGGTCAAAACCACTACCCATAATATTTTTACCTAAATATCCCGCAGCATAAGCTTCTTTGATCGCTTTTTCTAAAATGATAGTAACATACTCGTATTCTCCACGAATATAGATATAGGATTTTGGAGAGCTAACAGCAAAGGCCGAGATAATCATACCCTCTATTAACTGGTGAGGAGCTTTTTCCATCATCAATCGATCTTTAAATGTGCCGGGCTCCCCTTCGTCCGCATTACAAAGCAAATATCTTGTTTCACCGTTGTCTGGCAGAAAACTCCATTTTAGACCCGTTGGAAATCCTGCTCCACCGCGCCCGCGAAGACCAGAGGCTTTTACTTCCTCAATAATTTCTTTAGGCTTCATCTTAAAAGATTTTTTTAAATCTGCGTAGCCGCCAAGTTTTTCATAGCCTTTAATGCCAACAAATTCAGGGTTATCATAATGTTCTGTTAAATACTTCAATCCCATTATTTTAACCTCTCTAAAAGCTCATCTACTTTTTTCTCACTCATCTTTTCGTGGTAATCAAAATTCACCTGTAATACTGGCGCCGTATCGCAAGACCCTAAGCATTCGACTCGGGAAACTGTATATTTTCCGCACGGACTTACATCAGCCTCTTTTACACCAAGCTTTGCAGTGATATAATCTGTTAGCTCGCGACCTTTTTTCATAGAGCAGGTCACGTTAGTACAAACTTGAATGTGATATTTGCCCGTAGGTTTCTTATTAAACATGGTATAAAATGTTGCCACTTCATTGATTTGTGCAGGAGGTATATCCATGATTTTTGCTAATTCCTGAATGCTCTCAGGGCTTACCCATCCCATTTCTTTTTGCACTTGATAAAGCGCTGGAATGATAGCTGACAGACGAGATTCGTATCTGTCCAATTCTTTTTTAATATAATCTATACCTTCTTTTGATAATGACATAAACCCTCTTATCGATCTAATTCGCCAGCGATTAAATTCATACTACCCAATACAGCAATAACATCTGCAAGTAAGCCACCCGTAATTTGCTCAGGAAACGATTGGTAAATAGCAAAACAAGGCGGACGCACACGCAATCTATATGGATTAGGCCCACCATCACTTACTAAGTAAAATCCAAGCTCACCGTTTGCAGCTTCTGTGTAGTCATATACTTCGCCAACAGGAGGCTTAATCCCCTTCATAACAAGCATGAAGTGATTCATTAAACCTTCAATATTACCATACACATCTTTTTTCTCTGGAAGAACAATTCCTTTATCTCGAATTGTAAAATCTCCGCCTGGCATGTTTTTAATAACTTGCTCGATGATACGAACTGATTGCCTCATCTCTTCCATTCGAACTATATATCTATCGTAAACATCACCCGTAGTTCCTACTGGAATATCAAAATCTAGTTGGTTATAGCCGTAGTAAGGCTCAGCTTTTCTTAAATCTAAACCAACACCAGAGGCACGAAGGCAAGGACCCGTGTAGCCCCACTGCAAAGCTTCTTCGGCAGTAATTGATCCTACACCTTGCGTTCTTTGTAAGAAGATTTTATTTTTTGATAATAGACGATCGAATTCGTTCACACCTTTTTTAATATGCTTACAAGTCTCTAGTACTTCATTGAACCAACCCGGAGGCGCATCATAAGCCATACCACCAACACGAGTCATCGAAACGGTAAGTCTTGCTCCACAAAGTTTTTCAAATAACGAATAAACTCTTTCTCTTAACTCAAATAGATAAAAGAAACTTGTTAATGCCCCTAGATCTAGAGCATTAGCACCGATACATACATTGTGATCGATAATACGCGATAGTTCTGCCAAGACGATTCGCATTGCTTTTGCTTTTGGCGGAATATCAACACCCAAAAGTTTTTCAACAGATTTGCAGTAACCAATATTATTCATTGGAGCCGAACAATAGTTTAAACGATCTGTATATGGGATTACCTGATTGTACTGGTGAGTTTCTGCCATCTTCTCAAAGCAACGATGTAAAAAACCAAGCTCAACACCAGCTTTAACAATTTTTTCGCCATCAAGCGCTGCCATTACTCTAAGCGTACCATGAGTAGCTGGATGTGAGGGTCCGATATTTAGAGGAATCAAATCTCTATCTGGGTCTTCTTGAAATCTCGTTCCATCTTCAAACTCTATTGGTAAAACATCGTGGCAGGCTTGCGTATTAGCAGCATCATAATCTTTACGAAGCGGATGTCCCTTGAAGTGATGATGAGTTAAAATCTTACGAAGTGCAGGGTGACCTTTAAAAACCACACCGTACATATCGTAGGCTTCACGCTCAAACCAATTTGCAGAGCGCCAAACAGTAGTAAGCGTGTCAATTGTTTCACCCTCGGGTAACTTTGCTTTAACTCGTAGGCGTTGAAAATTTTTAGAGTTAAACAAATGATATACAACTTCAAATCTAGGCTGACGTGGTAAATAATCAACAGCTGTAAGGTCCATCAAAACGTCATACTTACCAGTATCTTTTAAAAACCTAAGAACATGTATAACTTTATCTTTTGGTACCTCTAAAACATGGCTACCAAAAGTTGCAGATAACAACATTTGAGGATCTTGAAATTTTTGATGTAGGTCTTCTTTTAAAACTTCTAATTTAATCACGGCGTGGTCCCTTCCATGCATCTCTCCATGGACGTGGCTGATGAGTCTCGATCATTCTTTGTAACAACATAATTCCATCCAGCACCGCCTCTGGTGTAGGTGGACAACCCGGAACAAAAACATCCACAGGAATTACTTTATCAACTCCTTGAAGCACATGATAGGATCTATAGAATCCACCCGAGCTAGCGCAAGCGCCCATTGATAAAACATATTTAGGCTCAAGCATTTGTTCGTAAATATGAATAAGCACAGGCACCATTTTTTCTGTGATTGTACCGGCAACTATCATCAAGTCTGCTTGTCTTGGCGAAAACCTAACAACCTCTGCGCCGAATCTGGCGAGATCATATTTAGGTCCCATCACTGACATCAATTCGATACCACAACAAGCAGTACCGTAAGGCAAAGGCCACAAGGCATTCTTTTGCCCCCATGCCATCCAATCATCTATCTTGGTTGTCATTACACCAGTAAAAAGCAACTGGTTTACATCAGATTCAGAGACATTCGTCCCCGTATTTTGGTTCGACAATACAGACATATTTCCTCACTATATGGCAAAGAATCTATCGCTAATTCATTG
>JBBKWS010000146.1:0-20275 GCA_037969075.1 Bdellovibrionales bacterium
ATGCCACAAGTAAGCTCTACACTAGATCAAGAAATACCCAAGAATAAAACTATAGAGCAAAGATTGCGATTAGCTGGCGAAGTGTTCACTCTATATATACAGGCAGCTACCTTTTTAATAGAGGGTAATTTTTCTCACGGAGATATTACGCTAAGTAATATCGGCAGACTATCAGACGGTAGCCTACGAATCTTTGATTTCGATAGTTTTCAAAGAGTAGGAAATATGTCCACCCTATTACTCTCTAATAACAATGCCCCAGAGCTTATAGTAAATGGTCGAACCAGCATCATGAGTGACATGTACAATATGGGATCTAGCTTGTTTCAAATACTGAGCGGTGTAGAGCATAACCCCACTATAACAAAGCAACAGGTATTAAAACATTTTCAAAACATGCATGATCAAAGATCTAATGTGTCCAGCGAAATAAATTTAGCCACGCTCGAACTCTTTATTTTCGCAAGCCTTGAGAATAACCCAGTGGAGAGACGGCAAAAAATGATCGAAGCTCTGCAGGTTCTACAGAGCAACACTTCACTTTCTATTCCAACAAGAAGAACGATGCATAACCTACTTACTACTCTCGAAAAAACACGAGTGAGAAGTGGTGTTTTACATAGTTTTGGACTATTTTGCCGCGATCTTTTTTAGCCGCTAATCATCAATTTTTTATCAAAAATGGTGAAAACCGCAATGTTTCCATTTTCACCAAAAAGCACAACATATAGTAAAGTCTAGTTTTTAAACACACTAGATGTAGTGGTGACACAAGACCCCACAGCCTTTTCCACAGACTTTTCCAGTCAATGCGATTTTTTAAGCAAGCAGCGTAATTTTTCGTAAACGAACTCTTTTCAAGTACTTAGCTTTAAAGGCGTAGTGAAGCGGCAAATTACCTTAATTTTTATCCGAAATTTTCTTTGCCAGTTTCCCATTCTGTTGGTTTGCTGGGTACAGATCATTTTCTAAAAGATGAAAACACTAAACAATTAGAAGTTACACGGATGTTAAAGGGGAAGTAGTATGGAGACAACTCGCGAAGAGTTTCTATTAAAGGCCAATCCAAATCGTTTTGTTTTATTTCCGATACAACACGACGAAATTTGGAATATGTATAAAAAAGCTGAGGCATGTTTTTGGACTGCCGAGGAGATCGATTTATCACCGGATCTTCTAGACTGGCAAAAATTAACTGACAATGAAAAACATTTCATCAAGCATGTGTTGGCATTTTTTGCCGCGAGCGATGGAATCGTAAATGAAAATTTAGCTACAAACTTCATTAATGAAGTACAAATCCCTGAAGCTAGATGTTTTTATGGATTTCAAATCGCTATTGAGAACATTCACGCCGAAACATACAGTTTATTGATTGATACTTACATCAAAGACTCTCAGGAAAAGGCTGGCTTATTTAACGCTCTTGAAACAGTACCTGCTGTTCGTAAAAAAGCTGACTGGGCACTACGTTGGATCAATAACTCTGACTCTTTTGCTGAAAGACTCGTGGCTTTTGCTGCAGTTGAAGGTATCTTTTTCTCTGGTAGTTTTTGTTCTATCTATTGGCTTAAAAAACGTGGGTTGATGCCAGGTTTGACTTTCTCTAATGAGTTAATCAGTCGTGATGAGGGTCTGCATTGTGACTTTGCTTGCCTGCTATATACTCAGCTTGCAAATAAATTAGATGAAAAAACCATTCACGACATTATTAAAGATGCGGTTGAAATCGAAAAAGAATTTATCACTGATGCTATCCCCGTTTCATTGATCGGGATGAATGCGCAGATGATGTCAGCATATATCGAGTTCGTTGCCGACAGACTTCTGGTGTCTTTAGGTTATTCTAAAGTTTATAACACTCAAAATCCATTTGATTGGATGGAGTTGATTTCTCTACAAGGTAAAACAAATTTCTTTGAAAAGCGTGTATCAGAATATCAAAAATCTGGTGTAATGGGCGACAAAGATTCTAGAAAATTTTCAATGGATGCGGAGTTTTAAATGTTTGTAATTAAGCGTAATGGAAAAAAAGAAACTGTAAAATTTGATAAAATCACAGCGCGTATCGCTAAACTTTGTTATGGTCTTGAGCCTGCGTTTGTAGACTCTGTAGAGATCGCTAAAAAAGTAATTACTGGTGTATATGACGGGGTAACCACTTCAGAGCTAGACAATCTAGCAGCTGAGACAGCTGCCTATATGACAACTGTTCATCCTGATTATGCAAAGCTTGCCGCAAGAATAGCTGTTTCAAACTTACACAAAGTAACTAACAAATCTTTTTCAGAAAATATCGAGGCTATGCATAAATATGTAGATCCTCGTACGGGCGAAAAAGCATCTCTAATCGATAAATCTATCTATGACATTATCATGAAAAATGCCGACGTCTTAGACGGAGCAATTATTTATGATCGTGATTATGAGTATGATTACTTTGGATTTAGAACCCTAGAGAGATCTTATCTGCTACGTATGCACGGAAAAGTTGTAGAGCGCCCACAACAAATGTTGATGCGTGTTGCGATTGGCATACACAGCAATGACATCGATGCCGCGATAAACACATACAACTTGCTTTCTGAAAAATGGTTTACACATGCGACTCCAACTTTGTTTAATGCTGGAACCCCTAAACCACAGCTTTCATCTTGTTTCTTGTTAACTATGAAAGAGGATAGTATTTCTGGTATTTACGATACCTTAAAACAATGCGCTGAAATTTCTCAAACTGCAGGTGGTATCGGACTTAGTATACATGACATCCGCGCAACAGGAAGTTACATAAAAGGAACCAATGGCACTTCAAACGGTATCGTTCCGATGCTTAGAGTATTCAATGATACGGCTAGATATGTTGATCAGGGTGGCGGCAAGCGTAAGGGTTCATTTGCGATTTACTTAGAGCCATGGCACGCAGACGTATTTGACTTTTTAGATCTAAAGAAAAATCATGGAAAAGAAGAACAACGCGCTAGAGATTTATTTTATGCGCTTTGGATTTCTGATCTCTTTATGGAAAGAGTTGAAGCCGATTCGACCTGGTCTTTATTTTGTCCGCATGAAGCTCCTGGATTGTCTGATTGCTGGGGTAAAGAATTTAACGAGCTATACACCAAATATGAAACAGAAGGAAAGGCTCGTAAAACAATTCGCGCCCGCGACCTTTGGTTTGCCATTATCGAATCACAAGTAGAAACTGGTACGCCTTACATGCTTTACAAAGACGCTGCCAATAGCAAATCTAACCAACAAAACTTGGGTACGATTAAATCTAGTAACCTTTGTACTGAAATTTTAGAGTACACGGCACCAGACGAAGTAGCGGTTTGTAATCTGGCGTCTATCAACTTAAGTAAGTTTGTTGAGGATGGAAAATTTAATTTTGATAAACTATTTGAAATTTCTCAAACAGTTACTAAAAATTTAAACCGTATCATCGATATCAATTACTATCCGGTAAAAGAGGCTAAAAAATCGAACACTCGCCACCGTCCAATTGGCATTGGTGTTCAAGGCCTGGCTGATGCATTTATGATGTTAAAGCTGCCGTTTGAAAGCGATGAAGCCAGACAATTAAATCGTGATGTTTTTGAATGTATTTACTTTGCAGCACTTACTTCGTCTAAAGAACTTGCTAAAAAAGATGGACCTTATGAAACGTTCCCTGGTTCACCATCTAGCAAAGGCATCTTGCAGTTTGATATGTGGGGCGTAAAACCTAGTACACGTTGGGATTGGGCAGGGCTTAAAGAAGAGATCAAAAAGTATGGAATCAGAAATTCTTTACTTTTAGCTCCTATGCCAACAGCTTCTACGGCGCAAATTTTAGGTAACAATGAAAGCTTTGAGCCATACACTAGTAACATCTATACTAGACGCGTACTATCTGGTGAGTTTGCTATTGTAAACAAACACTTATTGAAAGAACTTGTAGACTTAAATCTTTGGAACGACGACTTAAAACAAGAAATCGTTGCGGCCAATGGATCGATTCAAAATATCGAAAATATCCCACAGAATCTTAAGGATATTTATAAGACTGTTTGGGAAATTAGCCAAAAAGCGATCATTGATATGTCAGCTGATAGAGGGGCATTTATCTGTCAAAGCCAAAGTTTAAACGTGCATTTGGCTAAACCTGATTTTGCTAAGATGAGCTCTATGCATTTTTATGCCTGGAAGAAAGGCCTAAAAACCGGCATGTACTACTTGCGCTCGCAAGGTGCTGCCGAAGCCATTAAGTTTACTGTAGATAAATCTAAAAAAGAAAAGCCTGTTGTTATTAAAGAACAGGCCGAAGCGGACTTAGCTTGTTCTATAGATAATCCTGAAGATTGTATGGCATGCGGCAGTTAAGTATTTGAGACTTAGCATTAAAAACCTAGCAGTAAAATGCTAGGTTTTTTTATGTCTGCTCTACGGAAGATTTTCTAATAAAAATGCTTGCTGATTTAAACCCATAATTTTTTCTATGGTTCCTGATTTTAGTCCTCTATCTATTAGCTTTTGGGTAATGCGGACTAATTGGCTCGCATCCAATGGCACCGTTACAGCCCCATCAAAATCTGAACCTAAGGCTACATTATTCTCACCCAATGCTCTGACCGCATATAAAATGGCATCAGCAATGGCATCTGTAGTTTTTCCACAGACTGCTGTTTCCCAAAATCCAATACCTATTAAGCCGCCTCTGCTTACAATATCTCTTGCTAATCTATCTGGGATATTCCTTGTATTGTTGCATTGCCCTCTAAGTCCCGTGTGTGATACCACAAGCGGTTTTTTACTTAATGATACGGTGTCTGCAATGGTTTGTTCTGAAGCGTGCGCCATATCTAATATGATACCTAGCTCATTTGCTTTTTTCACAAAATCCTCACCTAAACGCGAAAGCCCTTTTTTTTGTATACCATGGGCAGAGCCTGCCAGTTTATTATCAAAAAAATGGGTAGGTGCCATCATTCGAACTCCAGCATTAAATAGTAGTGACATTTCTTTTTCTAGATTTTTTTCAATGGCATGCCCACCCTCTAGACCTAAAATCCCAGCAACAATATTTTTATTATCTCTTCTGTTTGCCATAAAATCTAATAGTTCAGATCTAGAAGTAACTACCGTAAAACTGCCACCCGTTTCTAACTCTAAGTCGTGAAGTTTTTGGCTTTGATATAACGCTCTCTCAAATAATGAGCTCCAGGTTTTCATGGGCCACAACTGACTAATAGCGAGCAAAGTAATATTATCGCTATTAGCTAGATTAGCCTCTATATTTAAATTTTTTGGACTCTGGGTAACTATGGTGAACATCTGTAATGCCACATTACCCTCTTGCAACCTAGGTATATCAACATGTCCACGCTTAGACCTGAGAGCTAAATTTCGTTTCCATAAAAGTGAGTCTGCGTGCATATCCGCAATAAATATATTTTTATGAAGTTGTCTTGCTTGATCAGACACAATTACTAAATCTGGCTCTATACGATTTTGCATATGCTCTATTACAAACGGAGATAATAAAAAAAATAATGATAGAATTAAGGTGAGTGAGATCAGAGTACGAGTGAACCAGTTCATTATTACCTCATTTGATACGTAGTATTCATCAATGCCGAAATATGCTTGGCAGCCCACTCATCTTTTGTAATCGCAAAAACCTCTGCATCTATCCATTTTTCATCCCACAAAAAGCATTGCTTCCTTGTCCCCTCTAGTCTTAGCCCAAGCGTTTGTAGTACTTGCTTTGAAATTTTAGTGTGTATTGTATAGAGTAATTCTAAACGATGGAGAGATAGATCATTAAAACCAATATCCATCATAGCAGCAAATGACTCAATGACTACTTGGTCACCTATCTGTTTTTGGTTGCTTGCTAGACCAATAAAAGCTGACTGATACTGCTCTCTTATAATTTCTGTAATCATCACTGTGCCAATAATTTTTTCGCCATTTTTTTGCACTATGGCCATGTGATATGCTTTATCGGCTTTTTGCTGCTCGCGGCTCATTTGTAAAAGCTTAATAAAATCTTTCTCTTCTGCCTCAAAAACGCTTTTTACCCATAGATCTTTATCATTCTTAGCATAAGGTCTAATTAAATATGCAGCCGTTTCTCTCTCTAAATTTTTTGCGCTTTTTTTATCCACACTTCTCACCGAAAAAGATTGATCCTGTCTTAATTGTAACTACACTACTTACATGAAAACAATATTCTTTAGTTTATTATTACTGTATACTCCACTTATGGCAAACACAGACTTACAACAGCAAAGATCGCAGCGGATTGAATCTATTTTTAACGGCCTAAACAAAGATACAATGCACTTAGTAGGTGAAT
Organism: Bdellovibrionales bacterium; assembly: GCA_037969075.1. GTDB lineage: Bacteria > Bdellovibrionota > Bdellovibrionia > Bdellovibrionales > UBA840 > JAGRAL01. The sequence continues at coordinate 6,341 of JBBKWS010000146.1, forward strand.
TCTACGACGCAAACGTTGAATTTCAAGACCCAGTGGGAAAAATAAAAGGCGCTGAAGGTATTCGTAAGTACTACGAAAATATGTATAAAAATGTTTCTGCCATAAATTTCGTATTTACTAAAGAAGTGATCGACCAAGACACGCATGTTGTCTTTTGGACTATGCATCTTATAGCTAAAGGTCTAAACAGTGGAAAACCCGTCAGTGTTGATGGCAATTCTCATATTACTTTTGGTGGAAATGATGGCAAGGCCATATACCATAGAGATTATTTTGATATGGGTGAATTCATTTACGAACACATTCCGGTGCTAGGCTTTGTTGTTAAAAAAGTAAAATCCCAACTAGAGCATAAATAGTATGAGCTTAGATACGTTTGAATTATTATTAGCGGGTTTTGGGTACGCTTTTATATGGATGACTTTCTTATGGGTACTACACCTAGTCTTAAAGAATGCAGCAATTATAGATGTGGGTTGGCCCATCTGTTTACTTATCTATGCTTTCGTATATGCCACTAAAACTACTGATATTTCTATACCTGAAACCATTTTGCTTTTTGTAGTTGGCCTTTGGGCAATCAGACTTTCTACCTATCTATTTGTAGATAGGATCTTTAAAAAGCCCGAAGAAGGAAGATACACCCACTTAAGAGAAATTTGGAAAACCAATGTCCCTCTTAAATTTTTCTTTTTTTATCACGCCCAAACTATACTTAATATATTTTTATCAATCCCATTCTTGTTAATTTCTGTTGAGCGTAATCACACTGAGTGGCCACTTATTGTAGGCGCTCTTATTTCTATACTTGGTATTGTTGGTGAAACAACGGCTGACCTACAGCTCAAGCTGTTTAAAATTAATCCTTCTAATAAAGGTAAGATTTGTAGAATCGGCTTATGGAATTATTCAAGACATCCAAACTACTTCTTTGAGTTTGTTTACTGGCTTGGATTGGGATTTATGGCGCAATCTGCAGAATATGGTTATATTGCATGGATCGCTCCTGCCTTAATAATCGGCACTTTGTTTAAAGTGACGGGAATTCCTGCAACCGAAGCCCACGCTCTCAAATCCCGCGGAGATGCATATAAGCAGTATATGAATGAGGTTAGTCGCTTTTTTCCTATGCCTTCAAAAGGGAACAAGCAGTAGCCACAAAAGGGAACAAACATTAATTATACGACTTAATGATACCGGTTTTTTTCAATTTTATACATTTTCATCTCACCAGTGACACTTTGACCTCAGCAAGAGAGTTTGGTGTCGAAGCAGCTCTTTAAAAAATTGAAGAGCCTTTTAATTTACTCTCAGCTGGCATAGTTCATGCCTTACTGAAGTGAGAAACAACCAATAACAACCCAAAGGGGGCAAAATGAAAATGTTTAAAGCAATTTTAGTTTCAGTTTTAGCTGCAGTTATGCTTGCAGCTTGTGGTGGCGGCGGATCTGGTAGCACTTCTACTGGCGGCGTATATTACACTCATGAGCAATTAGCTAGCGAGTTCGTATACCGTTTACAAGTTGATCTTGGATATGACATCGAACTAGTTAAAGACAATACACTACAGACGAACTACATCGTTGTTTACGATTATGATTACGGTACCTATGATGCCTATTATATCGGTAACTACAATGTTGGAGAAAATCTTTACAACTACCTAGTTAGCAACGAAGGTCGCTTTTATTATGACCTAATTCCTGAAACTGGTAATTACTACTACGATCCATACACTGGTACACGATTTAACAAAATCGCAGCTACTGGTACTAACTTAACTACTATGAAAGCTTTCGAGCAAGAATACGCTGTTATGAAATTAGCTAAGAGCGCTGTTGCTCAGTACGGTTTGAGCGAAGAAGCTGCTGCTGACGTAGCTAGATTTTCTTACAAAATCCAAACTTCTGCTGAAGGTACTTTCAAAGTTGAAGATTTCGATAGTTTTGCTTCTGAGCTAACTGGTTCAACAGTTACTGAGTTCCAAAATGATTTCAAAGCTGGAGATGCAGCTTCACTTGCTGATCGTATCGAGCGCGCAGCACAAGCTACTGGCATGGGTCCAGAAGCAATGAATGCATTGATCCAAGATGTATTCATGAAGTAATTACTTCCTAGTATTTTTACTAGATTGTAATGATCTAAGGGAGGCTAACAGCCTCCCTTTTTTTATTTTGAGCTTAGCTAAGGTGTTCCCTAAATTCATCGGCATTTATTACACAGTGGTGATTTTAGGTAACCATGTGCTGCTTTTTGGTGCTAAAAGTCCCTTAAAGCTTAGGGGGCCCCTTTGATCATTTTTATACTCACTTTACAGTTTCTATTTGCCCAGAATTTAAGTGATTTACCGGGCCTAATACCGCTCACTTCCATCCGCCAAGCCTCATCAGACTTAGTTTATAATGGAAAAATGCTTAGCCCAGATGAGGCTAGAGTACTTGTAGCTAATGAAAAAATAAAAGATTTATCCTTACTTGATCCAGACTCCACTTCTATCTTGTGGCAAACGAAAATAGGTTGGAGTGGCGAGCCAGATGTGTTCCCTAAAAATCCTGAGGCCGAAACCACTATTGATCTTACAAGGCCATTTGAGTTCTTAGAAAACACTCCTGAAGCCGTAGGAAGATTTGGTTTTGCTATTTCGCAAAAAGATACCCTTGGAACATTAAGGACCTATCGTGTTCGCTTAGATACAAGAAACCATAATGTTCTACTTAGACGAAACCTTCTACGTAAACTTGGCTATAATATCCCTTCCACTATCTATGCCCCCAAACTTACAATTACATTTAAAGGTGATTTTAGTAGAGATGGGTTTTTACATGATCTTAAAAAATCTACCTTTTTAGAGACTGAGCGCTGGGGTGCGGAACAATCGCCTTCTCAAATTATTTTGACTGATGCCATTATTTTTCCTGGGGCTGAAGATAGTTTTTATAACCTCGCCCGCGGTGATATGACTACTGCTGCCATACAGAATCGACGATTGCTAAATGCACTACTAGTTCCCTTTAATTTTACTGATGTGACAGAAAGTGTAAACGTATTTTCATGGAACCCAGGAAAGGTTTTTAATAAGCAACTATCATTGCCATTTGAAGAAAGTTTTATATTTTCTACCTCATATGAAGACGCAAGATGGATTACTAGAAAAATTTTAAGTTTAAAAACTTCTGACTTTGAAGAAATTGTAGCTAACGCTAACTACCCTATCGAAATTGAAAAATTAATTACGCAAAAATTAATTTCAAGACGTAATTTTTTAGCAAAACACCTTAATTTAGAAAATGAGTATAAAGAACTGCCTGTAGATACAAAAGTATCTTATGGTGATAAATTAAAAGATGGAAAGCTTGCCGTAGCAGATTGGCCAGGTTATGCACAAAAGTTTGCTTACGGTGATCCTGATGAACCTTTATCTGGTGACGAACTTTTTGCCTTTTTTAAATCTAAAGGCATTAGTAATATTTTATCCAATGTTGTAAGTCAGTTTAATGATAGGTATCTACCTAGAACAGATTTAGGATTTAAAATTTTTGATCACCAATTAGATTTAGCAGTAGAGCAATTCGCTGAATTTATTCAAACTGGGCAGATTAAAAAAACTCCTTTTGCTTTTTGGTCTACTACCTTTTTCAATACAAATATTATAGCAAGTCGAGAGATAGTAACAGGTAGCTATCTAGGAACAGACAACTTAGTGCAGATTGCAGATGTCATAGGGTTTAGTGTTGATGCAGGTTTATATATTGGTACTGATGGCACACCCTCTCCGTTTAACTTGAGTGCTGGGCTTAGAGGTTTTGTGACAAGAACCTACGCCCATGTAAAGCCAATAAACAGTATAAAGTTGGCGCTTAAAGAACCGTTTAGAAATATTCTTGTACCAAAACTCAAAAGTGACTTGGGAAGAAAATTACAGGCTGTATTAACGCCCGAGTTCCAACAGCTAGAGCAAAATGAAAAACAAAAATTATTATCTGAAACCCTCAGGGAGTTTAAAGACAGCCTAAAGGTTGGTGAATCAATCATTATGACCACCAGTTTAGGTGGAGCATTAAGCATAAACCCTTCTATGGGTCTTACCAGCAGGGCCGCTGTGTATAGCTCGTGGTCAGCTTCACAAACAGTTTTAAATCGTCTACATATTTTTAGGCGGGATGACAACACTATTCAGGTTTTTAAAGATCCAGCACACTTAACCACAGGAAGCATCTCTATAGGTTTAGAAGCATACATTCCAATAGTTACTTTTAGATTTACCAAAAAAGGTGGAAAGGCAGAAACCAAGTTTTTTACTATAAATATAAATAGTAAGCTTGATGAGAATCCCGAAGCTGTAGATCATGTTAGGTCTCTTGCAAGATTGCTTTCTCGCTCTAAAACTGATGCGCTTGAGGTACAGCAAAAACCATATGTTATTAATCACAAGTTCAATGAAACCAGCTCTCAGTGGAATATATTTATATCTAGATACTTATCTTTAAAATCTGAAGATTGGATTTCAGTAAAACATCCCAATGGTTTTACTAAAAACTATTTGCGCCGCACAACTGGCCGCAGAAGCGGCAGAAATTACGAAGCATTATCTATTGATGTAATCAACTCACTTGTTCGCGAATACTCGCAAGAGGATATCTTAATAGCCAGTAATAATAGCGGTGACCCTGGGGACAGCTTTAAAGGAAACTCGGTATCTGAATTATTTAGCTTTGAAACTGAAATTAAATCAGAAAATGGCAGAGACTGGTTTTCTGACCCATATATAAATCTGAACTATAAATGGAGAAATTGGGATATCAGCAAAGAGAAGCTCTTGTCTCTTATTTTTGATATCAACAGCCAATTTGGCTATGAATTTTTTCATGACGATGATTTGCAGCAAACTCAAAGTATAAAACTTAGTACTGTAGAATTAAATGTAAATATCTATGAAGAAGGCATTAAGTATCTTACTAACTTTACTAGAAAAGAAATTGAACAAATTTTTGCCACTGATAATGTTTGCCCAACCTACCCGATCACTCCTGGCGATCAGCCTGGTTCGCAAATTAGACGCCTTCGCGAAGAAAGAGATGCTAGAAGAGAGATTATGTATACATCCATATTTGGCGGAATATTTGAAAAGTTCCAAAAAGCCTATGCCGATGGTGATCCCGATAAAACATTTGAATACCTAAGTAAGTTCGTGACCTTTGGTGAAAGAATGTTGCCAGCAAAAGTTTTTTATTCTTTGTTTGGTGGAGAGAATAACCTTTTTGTAAGATCTCAAATTGTTGGATTCAGAGAGGGGGACGAAAGAGAAGGTCGCGGTCTAACTAGCAATACCTACGGCGAAATTGGCAGCCAAAAAGGTAATGGTCCACTTAGAGAGATTCAAAATAAAATTGGTATTTCAGAGAGCGAATTTTTTATCTACTGGTTACTTAATAAAATATAGAGGTTGCATGAAAAATTTATTTTTACTCATATTACTTGTACTACAGGCAGATTTTTTTGAAAATCCTGTATACACATATTACATAGAGTTTAAAAACCCTCCATCACAACAAGATGTTTTGTTGGTCACAGACTCATACCCCATTATAAATATTGAAAAATTCTATAGTCGCGAGGGCGATTATTGGGTTAAGTACTACCAAGTAGAATCACACAATAATCAGCTAGATAACTTATTAAAAGGTAACTCACTGTTAGCGCGCATTGAAAGGCCCGTAGCCGCTTCTGCTTTTTCTCTTGAGCCAAGTCAAGACGGTGTGGCAGCCAGTAATGATACGTTTATACGCTACCAATGGGCTCTTGATAATAATGGACAGACCTTCTATAGATCCACTGATGATATACACCCAGAGATTGCAACATCTAAACCTGGTTTTGATGTACAGTGGAAAGCCCTACAAAAACTATTAGACAAACGCTCTGACCTACGTAGACCTGTCATCGCAGTTATTGATTCCGGCCTATCATATACGCACGACGAAATAACCCACGCATTATACAAAAATGATATTGAGTGTAAAAATGGAAATCGAATCGATGGCACAGATGAGGATAAAGACATTAATGGCTTTGCCGGAGACTGTTTGGGGTGGAACTTTACTACCAATAACAAGCGCCAACGAAATAATGTTCTTGATGATATCGGGCACGGTACTCACATAGCTGGAATCATTTCTGCCAAAAAAAATGATGTAGGTATTTCTGGGTTATGGGATCAAATTCAAATTTTACCCTTAAAAGTATATTCGAACTCAAAAGAAAAAGACTCTGACTTATTTATACAATCAGTAGCCAAAGCTGTTCTTTACGCAATCGACCGAAAGGTAGATGTAATCAACCTAAGCTTAGGTTGGCCATTAGTATCTGATATACCCGTAATTAGAAATGCCCTTAAAGCTGCCATGGATGCTAATATTACTATTGTAGCGGGCGCCGGAAACGATGGTCATGCTGCCAAAGTACTTCCCTGTTCTTATGAGGGTGTAATTTGCGTAGGAGCAACTGCCATTGATGGTGGCCTGCCAGGATTTACAAACTATGGTGGACAAGTAGATATCATGGCTCCGGGTGAGGCAATACTAAGCCTATATCCCCCTCTGCTAATATCAAAGCAATTTGGTTTACGTAAATATAATATTATGAATGGTACCAGCCAATCTACGCCTTATGTAAGTGCCACGGCGGCAGTTTTAAAATCATACTTTCCTGGAATTACAAACAACGAAATACTCGCCAGATTGAACCTCAGTGCAAATACCAAAGGTTTAGATTGGGGTAATAAATTTGCAGCCTCTGGCCTTTTACAAGCGGCAAGTGCCATAACTACTAGTAATCAACCTTATGTGGCACCCATTTTTAAAAAAATAGATCTTTTTTTAGTTAACTTATTAAAGCAAGAGGTAAACATATCAATTCCAATTAAAAACTATTGGAAAACATCAGGTAATATAAAGATAACTATTGAAAGTGATGACTTTATACTTTCAAAAAATACATTTACCCTACCTCCGCTTGCAAGCAATGAAACTAAAACTATTCAGTTGCAGGCAAAACTCCCAAGTGTTGACTCTGATTACCTAGCTAAACTTAAAATTACTATTACAGAAGGCGATAAATCCACCAGCTTTACTCATCAAGGATTTTTGTCGGTAGACATTGATCAAGTTAAATTTAAGGACCTATTAGTAGAATCAACTTTACCAATTCAAAGTGTAAACGATTATGAGGCTGATAGCTTAAATGCTGAGTTTTTCTATACTGAAAAAACGAACTCTGGCACCAATATCCAGATTTTACGGGCCAATCAAACTAAAATTTATAAAGCCGCTGCAATCGAATTACCCAACGTGGTCGCCCTTTATCCTTATATAGGTGTTACTCGAGTAGATCTAAATTATGACAATGACTTGGATTACTTCATAACAGCAATTACTGAAATAGACGGTGTTAGTTCGATCGTTCATTTTTGCCTAGATAAAAATTTAAAACCTTTGTTCGGTAAATATTCAAAATGGATCTTTAAAGACGAGGGAATCCTGATACAACAAACCTCCCTAGCTTTTGCTAACTTTACTTCACCAGCACTTGGCAAAGTTAGAGTGCCTGTATTTTTAGGCGACAAGGTCGTTCCTGGTCTTGATCAAAACCTCGATCCCTTTGAGCCTTTTACTCTCAAAGGACGTGGCTTATATGTTTTACAGCCTCAAGTTAATGGTGATTCTATAGTTCTCACCACCAGACTGTTAAACAATTATGAACGATTAAATACAATTAGTAAGCGCTTTTCACTTCGTTTTAACGAAGAGAGTTCTCTGCTTTACTATGATATCAGTACTGAGAATATTCGTGTTATTTTTGCATCTGGGTTGGGTGTTAATCTTAAGTATTACAGCATTGAGTATAGCCCTACGGATTTCTCTATTTTATCTAGCAAAGAGTTAAAATTAGGTCATGTTGATCTGAGGTATCAAGTAAGTAAAAAACTAAACGACAATACCGTCGCTTTCTTTGGTATTTTTAGAAATAACTTTGCAACCCTAACTTTGGTTGATCTTGCGACCGAAAAAGTTAGTTCGTATGAAATTGAAAGTGATTCCATTAAAAATGGTGTTGTATCTTTATATGCCGTAAATAGAAAATCTGACCGTGTTGAGGCTTTTATTGAGACTGTGGATTCACTTTTCTTATTTACTTTTATGGATAATGGCAGTCTTACAAAATCAGCCACACCAATTCATAGATTCAGTTATTTTCCAGGTAGATTTTTTACTGATATATTATTTCCCATACGCTTAAATGAGGACGACACAGCAATTTACGTGGACTCAACCTTCATCAATGGTGGCAATGTGCACGTATGGGTCTCTGCTGCCGCGCTGACGGCGCCAATCAAGTACAGCATGCAAGTACCTAAAAACTGCGTAGCTCTTAACCCACGCAAACTACTCGCGCAAGATGACAATTTGTCCTATTTATTTTTATGTAAAAATGGTGAGGTACTTAGCCTTAGACAAATTCCTTTGAATTAAATTCTTACGGTGAGTACTTAAAACACTCCTCAGACATTTCCTGAGGGGTCTCATATTTTTTTGTTGCCCAATTATAGACCTCTCTTGATTTCCAATCAAAACAAGTGATCGGATTATCTACAAATACCTGGTCTCCCATAGCGTCCACGCTAGTTGGTATATCTTCTGTTTTATAAATACAGATTTTGAAATCTAAAGATATATTTTTTGCACTAAGCACACGCTCATTATCAGCGTACATCATATCTAAAAATGCTGATCCAGGTCTATCTACTACATATAACTTTGGATGCAAGGGTGGATAAGTAAACCCTAATAGGCGCTCTGTTTCTGATTGTTTAGAAATAGGTATCCCGTTACTGTCAAAATTTTCAATCATATTCCAGCGATAAAAACCATGTCTAGAAACTCTAGTCATGCGCTCATAGTCTTCAGGGAACGGGCTGTTATACATTGGGTCTTTATCATCTGAATCAATGATCCACTCTTTTTGTACCCACACCCTTGCTGGCCCTCCCGGAGACTCATTGTGGACCTGACGTGCATATGGAAAGAATGTTCTTAACTTTCCATCTTTCATAAAATTGCCGTACACACAGCCCTTAACATATTGAACAACACCGTAATTCTCGAGAGAGGCTATCTTGTCTGTTTCAAAGGACAAGAACATTGTGTCACCATAATTGTAAGCGCCCTCGCCGTATCGATCGGTAAAATCCGCAACCCATCTTTGTGCAGAAATCCTAGCTCCCTTTAAATCGCATGTTTGGTTGGCTATGCAGGATTGATTCTTCCAAGATGCTGTTGCGGCTGGATAATAGTCAACACTACCCGCAAAGGTCACTGCACTAAGAATATATATATATATTGCGATCCCCATAATTTCCCCCTAAGTACTAATAATTAGATCATGATAAATTTTACCTATCTAGCTATTTTTATAATTAGAGAACCTATTGAAGGTTGTGTTAGTTTAATTATGGGGTACACACTTTACTTTTTGAGCTCAGAACTGGTACACTGCTTTGATGCCTAAACTTAGATTATCATTCGAAGCAAAACTTATTTTTATATTAAGCGTTTTAGTTGCTTTTGGCCCAATGAGCATTGATATGTATTTACCCGCCTTCTCGGCGATGGCCCATGATTTTAAAGTTGATGTATCTCTAGTACAATACACCTTAGCATCTTTTAATGTCGGCATAGCCTTAGGACAATTGTTTTATGGCCCATTATCAGACCAATTTGGAAGAAGAGGGGTTCTACTATGCGGTATGCTAATTTATATTGTGGCTTCAATTGGTTGTGCTCTAGTTGTCGATATCGACCACATGATTTATTTACGATTTCTACAAGCTATTGGCGGCTGCGCAGGAATGGTAACCGCCAGAGCTGTAGTTAGGGATACTTTTAACGGAAATCAAGCTGCGCGAGTGTTTTCTACAATGATGTTAATAATGGGAGTAGCCCCAATCATTGCCCCGACATTAGGTGGCCTTGCTCTTTTATACTTTAATTGGAGATTTATTTTTTGGTTCTTAGGACTGATTAGTGCCATTGCAATGGTTGCAGTTTATTTTTATTTACCAGAAACTTTGCCTGCTGAAAAAAGAAACCCACACGCGGCAAAAAAATCTCTAAGTACGTATTATGCTATTTTCCATGATAAACTCTTTGTTGGTTACGCACTATCGGCAGGCCTTCTTCAGGGCGCCATGTTTGCCTATATAACTGGTTCTTCATTTGTGTTTGTTGAGATATTTAATTTTACCGAGCAGCAATATGGATTACTATTTGGCTTGAATGCTTGCGGATTAATTGCAACATCTCAAATCAATCGCTTCTTATTACAAAAAATGACCTATAATAAAATTCTACTTAGAGCCTTTGTCCTTAACTTTATTGCGTCTGTAGCTTTATTTGTCTGTGCTACGACAGATACCTTCTCGATTTATGGTGTCGTTGTCCCTCTATTTGTTATGGTCTCTACCATGGGGATCGTATTTCCAAACTCAAGCGTTGGATCATTGATTCATCAATCTGCCAGAGCTGGCAGTGCTTCTGCCTTACTTGGAACAATTATGTTTAGCTGCGGTGCTGTCGCAGCCTTTTCTGTAAGTTTTCTTTATGACAAAACAATATTTCCAATGGTTATCGTGATCTTAATTTGTTCAAGCTTAGGCTTAATAACCTCATTGTGGCTGCGCAAAAATTTAATCCGCGCCAAAGAACTAATCTAGTCTATTTTATTTGTTTTAATAGTTTTTAATACGTACCATACCGGTATGATGCTTTTAAACATTCTATTTCCCTCATGGAAATTTTTTGATCGTGCTGGCCCTGTGGCCACTCTATCTTATCAAATTATTAATTCAGATGAATCAAAATGGATCCCTTGCTTTACATCAGAAAAAAGAACGTTTTTGCACTTAGTTTTAAACCCCAAGGGAAATATTTATTTATCTAAGCAAGGCCTTGTGGATAATCTAGTAACTGAGATAAATAGTATGTCTAATGAAGCTGCAGGGGCAGACGCAGTCACCAATACAAAAAGTTACCGATTAATTGTCCGCCTAATACAGTTTTCATTAAAAGAACGAGGAACTAAGGCTGTAAATTTTCGTTTTAAAGTTAGCGTTAAGACCGAAAAAGAAATTTATGATGCCATCACATCTAACGAGATCACCTTATGATGAGCACACTATATTTAACTAAAATTTTAATATCTCTGGCGTGCCTATTACAATCTGTAGAGTTAATTTTATTATATAAATTCTGGAAGAAAGATGCAGTATGGGATTGGGATGTTTTAAAAATTGGCAGATCTAAATTTTCACAGCTAACTTTGTCTGCTTTTTTAAAACCATCAAACTATCTATCTTTACTTATTTTAAATATCTGCGTAGCTCTACTTGGTATATTTACTCTCAACTATTATGTAGTTCCAATATTATTACTTACTACAACATTAAGTTCTATTCGTTGGGGTGGCACTTTTAATGGCGGTAGCGATTACATGACTTTACTTGTTTTACTAATGTCCAGCGGGGCGTTATTAATTCCTAAGTGGTCACATTACTTTTGGTTCTATCTAGGTATTCAGGTAATTCTATCATATTTTATTTCTGGTTTTTTTAAACTTAAAAATAAAGATTGGCGAAACGGCGAGTCACTAAAAAAATTGCTTCAGGGTTCAAACTATAATATACCAAGTAATATTAAGATTTTAGCGAACAATAGGCCGGTTATACTTTTTTTATCTTGGCTGGTGATTTTATTTGAGCTTTCTTCAATTGCTGTATTTATTAACCTAACGGTTTGCTTGGCGTATATTGCGATAGCTTTTATTTTTCATGTCGTAAATTTTTATATACTTGGTTTAAACCGCTTTGTGTTTGCCTGGCTGGCAGCCTATCCAGCTTTATATTTTTTAATCTCTTATATACACCAAATCAACTGATACTCGTAATTGGCTATTAACCTTGAAATCTTCTGGCTGAAATCCAATTAGGAATACTACGACCAAAAATTAAATCTACCAGAATTTTTGAGGTATTAAAAGCAAGTCCAATACCATGACCTGTATACCCACCGGCGAAAAAAATCGATGGGTCTTCTGGAATTGACCCTACCATTGGCTCCCCATCTTTTGAAAAACCCATGATTCCACTCCAGCGATGAGTGACTTTTGCCTGATTTAATTTTGGCAAATAGGTTTTCACAAAATCATGTAGAGAATTTTGAATCACATCGGTAATATGATCAGAGGTTCCGATCTCTGTTTCTTTCTCTAACTGACGAAATCCACCAATCAACAATTCACCCGTTGGTGTTTGGCGAAAATAGTCTAAATAAAAATTAGCGTAGCAAGGGGCTTCCATAAAACGAGGTACCGCTTCGGTCATCAAGCACTGAGCACGGGTAGCATAAATCTTATCCTTAAAGTAGGGGTGTAACTGTGAAGAGTACCCATTAAGCGCCAAGACAACCATTGAGCAAACAAAATCACCCTTATCTGTCTTTAAAACTTTATCTCCGCTACCAGAGGTTTGAATGCTGTCGACTTCGACACCTTCAAAAACCGGTGATTTTATTTTTGATTTCATTAATTGCAAAAGAGCAACCGGATTTGTAGATGCATCCCCTAAATATTTAATCCCGCCGACAAAGTTAACCGCGCCTAAACGTTTTTCAATGTCATTTCCCTCAATAATTTCAGTGGGGATTTTTAAACTTGTCATAATGTCAGAGCATTTTTTTAATTCATCAAACTCATTGGCTTGCGCCGCCAAAGAATAGGCGCCGGTACATTCGAATTGAATTTTTTCAGAATCATTTTGAACAATTTCTTCTTTTAATAAAGAAAGATTAGTTTCAGAAAATTTCCAAATCTCTAGAGCCTGATCAACGCCATGTTTAGAAATCATTCGATTGAAATGTTCAACCGATCCGCAGGTCACAAAACCCGCGTTTCTTCCTGAGGCTCCAAAGCCTATACGATTTTTTTCGACAATGGCAATACGCAGATTTGGGTCCTCTTTTTCTAACCAGTAGGCCGTAGACAGCCCGGTGATTCCGGCACCTACGATAACCACATCAAATTCTTGTGCCTTTGTAGTAGAACTCGAATCCAACCAAAACGAAGTACTCATATATCCCCCAGATCTAAATACATCTCCAAAGCCGTACATTGGCAAGGAGGTTTTAAGCAATGCGTACAATTATAATCAACATCTTGCCAATACAGTGGATGCTCCGCGATAGCTTGAAAGCCCATTTTTTCTAGATACCTGGCTGAAGAGTTATGCGGACTCTGTTTCCAAGAATGGCAAACAACACCCTTAGCTTCCAATTCTTTTAAAACTTCTATAGACCTAATGGACAATCTAGATCCCCAACCCTCGCCTTGTGTTGCACGAGCTAGGAACAAAGATTGAAAGTAAGCCGTATCCTTTAAAGCATGTGGCCATTTTTCGACACACAAGCCCGATCCCTTTCCGTGGCTCCACTTGCCTGGTGGCAAAGTAAAGCGCAGGCCAAAAATTTTCGAATCTTTTTTTAATAAAAAAGAGCACATCTTGCCATCCACTTGTGAACGATCAAAAATATCTTGAAGATCTTCCAACGAATAGTATCCAGCGCCAATCTCCAGGTCGGCAAATTCTTTTAATCGAAGCAAATCTGTGCTCTTAAGTTCTTGAATTTCAAAATCTTTCATGGGTATTCCTAGTTGTATTTAAAAAATATTTAGTTCAAGCCCTAGGCCTGTTTGATATAAGCCACTAGTGAAATTGGCGGAGAGGGAGAGATTCGAACTCTCGGTACAGGTTTACCCTGTACGACGATTTAGCAAACCGTTGGTTTCAGCCACTCACCCACCTCTCCGTGGACCTGTTTATTGCTGAAG
>JBBKWS010000147.1:0-22836 GCA_037969075.1 Bdellovibrionales bacterium
TTGCTGGCTTAGAAGTCTTGCGGTTATACAAAATCCACACTATAACTAGTGCGGTAACAGAAAAGTAGACTATATTTAAAGCTTTTATATCCACTATGCTTATATTATAGAAGTTAAAAACTAGTTTGCAAGGAGTAATGATATGGCTCAAGCCCCTAATCCATTTGAAAAACAAAGTCCCATTCCCGGAGTAAAGCATATAATCGCAGTAGCTTCTGGTAAAGGTGGAGTCGGAAAAAGCACCATAGCTTCAAATCTTGCCGTTAGCTTAGCTAAAAAATTAAAAGTAGGGCTTTTAGACGCTGATATTTATGGCCCAAGTGTTCCGCGCATGTTGGGCTGCCTGCAACAACGCCCCGAAGTAGATAGTGACAATAAAATACAGCCGCTCGTTCGCCATAATACAAAACTGATGAGCATTGGCTTTTTGGTTGATGAAGACGCTGCTGTAGTGTGGCGTGGACCCATGCTATTCAAAGCCATTGACCAATTTATTCGAGATGTAGATTGGGGTGATTTAGATGTTTTAATTGTAGACTTACCGCCGGGCACAGGCGACGTACAACTTTCTTTAGCACAAAAAGTTCCTTTGTCAGGAGCCATCATCGTAACTACTCCGCAGAATGTAGCTCTTGCAGATGTTAAAAAATCTATTGATATGTTTAAACGAATAAATACGCCGATTTTAGGCCTAGTAGAAAACATGTCTTATTTTTTACAAGGCACTGAAAAGATTGAAATGTACCCTAAGGGAGAACTTGAATCTTACATAGCAAAAATGAAGATTCCAAAACTAGCAGAAATTCCATTTCACCCTCCTGTATCTTTTGCCGGAGAGATGGGAATTCCTGTTGTTATCTCACAACCTGAGGCAGCAAGCTCTCAGGCCTTAGAAAATTTAGCACAAAATGTATTAGAACTATTGGGGAATCACTAACTCTTTGCCGATTTGAATATAAGACTTATTGACCAAGCTATTAGCCACAGCAATATCTTTTAAAGAGATCTTATATTTTCTGGCAATATCTATCAGCGTTTCACCTGGGCGCACTACGTGTTTAGAGTTTCCAGCAATACGTGATGACGATCCCGGGATCTTTAGATTTCTACCAACAAAAAGCCTGTTGCCTTTAATGCTATTTACTCGCTTTAAAGTAGCTACCGGAACCTTATATTTTCTTGAAATAAGAGTAAGATTCTCTCCCTGCTTCACTCGGTGAGTTTTTGTTCGTGTTACCCTTGTAGCGGCACTTCTACTAGAGGCAACATTTCTAGTGTCTGCAGAAGCTATCTGTCCACCACGATAGCCCTCTTTACTAGGAATACGCAAATAACTACCGGCTCTAATAAAATTACCACTAATGCGATTTATAGATTTAATTGTGGATACACGCGTTCTAAACTTACGGGCTATAGCCCCAAGTGTATCACCATTACGCACTCGGTATCGAATGAAATCCGGCTTCATCATACTAGCAATTTCTTTTTGATCCGTTATTAAATGATTCTGCGCAATTTGCAAAGCTTGCTCAGGATTAAACTGTATTGGAAGTTTAATGACAGCCTTACCATCTTTACCAGGAGGAGCTAATTTTCCCCGGTACATCGGGTTTAATTTAACTAAGTCTTCATACTCCATCCCAATTGCTTTACTAAAGTTTTCTAAATGCAGAGGCTTATCCACTTCAATTTCTTGAAACGCAAGTTCAGGCTGATATTCAATATTAGCAAAACCATATTTTACCGGGTCTTTAGCAATTAACTTAGCTGCAATGTATTTAGGTACGTAGTTAATAGTTTCTCTTGGTAGACGCTTACGACGAGCCAACTCCCAAAAGTCCCTAGTGTAATGCTGCATAACTAATCGCTTAATACGATTTTCGCCTACGTTATAAGAGGCGATCGCTAAATACCACTCACCAAATAAATTATACAAGGACTTAAAATATTGTGCCGCTGCCTGAGTGGACCTAACAAAATCTCTTCTTTCATCGACGAAAGAATCAATTCGTAAACCATAACGTAGACCTGTGCCACGGATGAATTGCCAATACCCTACTGCGGATGCATGCGAATATGCTGTGGCATTAAAACCAGATTCAATCAAAGCAACATATACTAGATCCTCAGGTAAACCTTGCTGTTTCAAAATATTTTTCATTAAGGGTAAATACCTTGATGATCTCGCTAAATATCTCTCCATGTGTGGGCGTCCACGACCGGTAAAATAATCTAGCCATTTCTCAACAGCTACATTTACTTCAACTGGAATTTGTTCAACCTTTTGATAATTCGCATCCAAATTCTCCTCAGAAAACTGATATTTTAACGGGGTTTTTGGCGCATCCTCGATATCTTGATCAGTTACGATATTGAGTTCTTTAACTTCAGTGTCCTCAGTATTTAATTCGGATACATCCATGCGCGTTTTTATATTTGAACAAGCTAATAAAAAACACATGCTCGTCCACAGAGCTAATCTAGATATCATGGAACCTCCCGATCTACTTTTAGTGTAACGGACCATTGACCCCGTCGCAAGTAGACATCTTGCAAAATTGGATGGTCTAGTCTTGCGGTTTAATTGCGCAGTAATTAGAGCTATTTCATATGCAATATTAGTACATCTTATAGATAACTAGATCTTTGTTGGTATACGCTCTTTCAAAGTCTTCTAGAGCTACTGGGCTGCCCCAAATGGCCTTTTCAAGGCTAGAAAAAATAAGATACTTTGCACCATTTTTAATAGCAAAAGATTTTAACTCAGCGCTACTTATTGTCGCCATCCTACTAACCTTATCTTTAACCAACATATAATCTACGCCGTGGCTCCATAGATGCCCTTCGTATCCCATTACAGTCGCTGCACCATAATAAAAGATAGGGTGATTGAATGTGGGAGCCGCAATATAAACCTCATCATTAATTTGATCTTTAAACCAGTCTTTATAAAGATCAATATCTGTTTGTAAAAAAATGCTTTGCTTATTATTTTTTTGAAATGTGTAGGACCAAATATTGTAAAGGCCAGGTAGACTAAAAAGTAATACAAATAAAATCTTAAACTGTCTGTTTGAAATAGTTTGATACAGCCCAAACATAAACGTCACGTAAGCCCAAAATAAAATCTTAATATTGTCCCAAGGCCAAACTGACAGTATGCAGATCAAGAAAAAAGCAAACAGAAATGTAGCGTAAAAAAGCCATGTCCTTATACTTTTATCCTTAATCCATGGCAAACAAAGCGGGAGTATTAGTACAAATCCGAAATTTTGAAATAAATAACTTATTACATTGAGATCACTGGACTTATCCCAGAGCAATCTAAAACTTACGCTTGATGCTTTCTGTAAAAAATCAGTTGATATCAACACAAAAGGTAAACCCATTCCCAAGGCCATCAATATCAAAAAAAACATCTCTTTCCGCCGGCGGTAAAAATAAATTAAGCTCGAAAATAAAATGAAAAATACAAAGGTGTGTAGGTGAACCCAAGCTAAACTGCCTAGTAGAAATCCATAAATACCGACCTCTTTGAATGTGAGCTTTTGGTTGGCTTGGATATAAATCCACATTTTGTGTACCAACAAAAGGCCAATAGGAAGCGCGAGTAAGTACCCTCTTTGAGGAATAAATAAGGCCAACAGAAAATTTTTCCACGAAACTTGGTCCTGCGCAGCAAACGCCCATGAACCGTTGCAAAATAGAATATACAAAAAACCAACTCCACCAATTTGCCAAGCAATAAAGGCTGTCAAAAAAAGGCCAAGTATACTCAACATAGGATATACATATTCGAATGATAAAAAATTCTGTAAAATCCCATGCAGATAATCTACGGCAAACGGATATTTGAGTGTTTCTTCTGAAAATATAAAGTTTTGTGGCCAAAATTTAGTGTGCTGTAAGTAATTAGATAAGCCCAAGTGGTATGGCATATCCCCGTAGTTATTATAATTCCAAACCCAAATATCTCCGCTATCCACATAGACCACTTTTATTGCTTGCCATAGAATGGGTATAAGTAGCGGTAGAGCTAGGTACCAATACTCAGTAGTGAATTTCATAGGCTCATTTTTAAAAAAACAATAACTAAAGCCCAAAGCAAGACAGGCTGAAATCAGTACGACTAACCCGCTAACTATAAAAAATTGCGCAATAAAATTTAACCATAAAAATACTAAACCTGTAAATACGATTGCAATAGCTGCTTTCAATGCTTACCACCAAATAAAGACACTAGATCTTCTCGTCTATGAGATATTAAAAATACGCTAGCTTCTTGCTCATATCGAATTTGGAAATCTTTATTAAGATACTCTAAAGCTTCCGTCTTTACAGTTTTATCGAACACACTTCTATCCACAATGATTAAATCGTATGTTGCCCAATCCGCTGGTAATACATGGACGTAGCTTGCGCGCTTATAATCCTTCAAAAGCCAAGGAAGTGGCCATTCTGAACTGGTTTGAATTAAAAATTTAATATTTTTATCATCAGGATGCATTTTTATCCATGCTCTAAGAGGATCTACAACATCTTTCATCTTAGGTGACGTTTGCACATATACGTAAGCCTCTTTTGGGTTAGCATAATCAATAAAATTCAATTGAATAGAGTGAACGCACATGGCCGCTACCGTGATACAAAAAAATACATTCAATAACTTTTTAGAAGACTGTAAAAAGAATGCATAAGGAAACAGTAAGACTAATATACACCATGGGGTTTTGTATGAAATAAGAGAAAATGCCAAGAGGTTACCAAACGCATACACAGCTAAAAACTGCTGAACTTTATCCTTAGAAAAAAGCTTTAATATAGATAAAATAAACCCTACTAAAAAAATCCATTCATAACGTAAAAATAATCCAAGCCAATAAAAAAAGATTTTCTCATGTCCGGTGTGTTTAAATCCTGTCGCCTTCCATAAGCTAAATGCTGAAAAAAACTCTTTTACCTCGCCAAAAGACGTAAATAGCTCTGAATAAAAAAACACTATCAATAAAATCAGTGCCGTTACTGGCAAGTATATATTTTCAACATTCAGTGTTTTATCAAGCAAAGGTCGCTTTTGCCAAAATCTAACTATCGCAAGCGCAATAACAGTATTTATAACTAGAATAATAAATGTTTCCTTGGTCGTTGCCATAACAATAAAACTAATACAAAGAAACCAAATCGATTTTGAATCCGTCTTAGTCAGCAGTCTTAGACAGCCGTACAACCAAAGACTAAAGCCAAATAACAGCAGGCTCTCGTGTATAGAATATCTCGCATAAAACACTATCCCTGGACTCACAGCGAGTGCAAGTAGGCCTATAATATTTTTTTGAGATAGTAATTTCATAGATTTATAAAAGATAAACATGGCACCTATGGAACAAATTGCTGGCACAAACCTGTGCACATATATCTCTGATCCAAAGATAACATCAAATAAATACAAGATATAAAAATACAATGGGCCATGAAAATTTTCTGGATTGTAATCAAATACTCCGTTTGCCTTAATTTGCTCTACAAACCAGCCATTAACGCCTTCGTCAAAATGGGTGGGTTTTATATCCAAAAATAACACACGAAGCAATGTGGCCAAAATAAAAATTAAAGGCAGGATTACAGAAAAGTCTTTACGAAAGTGTTGTTTCAATGAAATCATGCACTCAGGCTAAACTATATGGAAAATGAAATCTATCTCAGTATCATCATACCTATTTATAATGAAGCAAAGCGTCTTCAGTATAGCCTTGAGAAGATTCAGGACTTCGCTGACAGTCTTGCTGTTACCGCAGAGTGGATTTTTGTTGTAGAGCCCTCCACAGATAAAAGCCTAACCATCATTCAAAACTATTGCCACCAACATAAGAATGCCTTCGTCATCGCTAATAAAGTGCACAAAGGCAAAGGCTTTGCCGTACAAACTGGAATGATCCACGCTAAGGGCCAATGGGCTCTATTTATGGACGCTGACTTATCTACGCCCCTACAAGAAATCCACAAATTTTTATCTCATATAAAACAAAAACCTGAAATTCAAATTTTAATTGGAGATAGAAAAGCTAAGGCCGCCAATATAATTGTCAAACAAGGGCCCATGCGCCTTATTATGGGGAAAGCCCTGAACCAATTATTAAAATCACTTGAACTTACTGATTTTCAAGACACACAGTGTGGCTTCAAGTTTTTTAAAAAGGAAACCATCAGACCTCTTTTCTCTAAACTCTTTTGCACTGGATTTAGCTTTGATATCGAGATCTTAGCAAAAGCGAAGAAAAATAACTATATCGTTCACTCTTTACCTATTGCATGGAAAAATGACAAAGCATCAACTGTAAGAGTCGTTAGGGATTCCTTAAAAATGATTCGTGATATTGCAAGAATCTATTTACATCTAAAGACTTGATTGCTGCATTTTGTATTTTAACAACTTATCTGTAACCTGACTTATAGTTTTTGATATTTCTTTTACCTTGGTTTTATTGCGAATATCCTTTGTTAACTCCTCAGGAGCAAACGCAATAGCTTGCAGTAATTCAACCGTAGACAATAGATCTTTTTCAACATCCTTACGAAGCGATGTTGGCAGAAGCGAAATATTGTTCTGAAGCTTTTCAAAACTTCCCTCTTGTCCCACTATTTCACCTATTAAAAAATTAACAAAGTTAGTCGCCTCTACTGCAAAGTTTTTATGATCTCCTGAGACAGCCAATGCGCTTACCTTAGCCCATCTTTTTTTAGCTTTTTGCTGTAAAATTTTAGCGTAATGATTTGTCTTAAAATCTTTTTTAAGTCTATATAAAAAGAATAGAACTGTAAGTAAGCTTAAAACCAAAAAGCTATATAAACTAATATCTTCATTAATCATTACTGTCGCACTTATGTTTTGGTTTAGACTTGGTAGCTGTAGCTCTGTAGGCGCCACTCTGTTATCAGCAAGAGGTCTGTTACTAGGAACGAAGCTATCCCCTTTTTCTACCTGAATATCAGCTGGGTTTGATTGCTTTGTCATATATTGCATCCGACTAGGGTCAAAGTAGCTGATCCCTATGGCTGGTATCGTAGATGCACCCACTTCTTTTGGAGTTATGAATAAGCTAAACTCTTTATAAGATTGTCCGTTAGGAAAAAATTTGGCCTCTTCTTTTTTATCAAAAAGCTCTAAAGTACTAGGTAAGTTAAGCGGTGGCAGCTCCACAACTTTTGCATTTCCACGTCCTGAAATTTTTAGTTTTAATGTAAATGGCTGGCCGGTTTTAAATTTATCATCCTCAAGCTTTGCCTCTACTTTAAAATCACCAACAACCCCCGTGAAATCATTAGGCCTATTGGCATCCGGCAGCGGTAAAATATTTACACTAACTTCATCGCTAGATTTTGTATAAGTATACATTTTACCCATACCAAACACAGATTGAGATGCCACCCCGCCTTTTACCTTATAAGCATCAATTTTTAAGTTGCCGTGCTTTAGCGGAAACAATGCGTAAGACGCGAGTAAAGCGCGGTTGAAACGCTTTCCGTTGATTTGTGCGGGTTCAAAACTCAATCTGGTAGAGATTTCGATGTCTTCTTTCCAAAAATTATTTAGAGAAGGGAATTTTAATGTATCTATACTTCTAAGCAATGACCCCTCAGGAATATAAATATAATAACTAGCGGTTAATTGCTCACCAACATAGGCACGGTTCTTATCTAACTCTAGACGCACGGCAAACGCTTCATTTTCATTAATAGGCTTTGTATCACCTACTCGCGGCGCACTTCTGCGCAACAATTTTTGATACATTTGTTCTAGCTCATCCATGGGATCTGAACCAAAAGGATCTGGATCAACACCTCTTCTAATTGGTCGTCGTCCTTGTTGCTGTCCACCAATTTGACCAGGGTCTAAAACGGCAACTTTAGCCCCATTTGTAGTATACGTTTTATTATCAATATCTATCTGAATAGGAGGTATATCAAAGTTGCCTTTTTTAATACTTTGATATTGATAGATAAATCGATTTACACGTACAAATTTATATTCACCATTAATTATAGATACGCTATCTGACACTTGACTGGATTGATCCACAAACTGCAAGTCCGCAAACGCTGGCATTGTGGGAGGCGTAATCGATACATTTTTATCCGCATTGATCTCAACGATCACTGTAACGTAATCACCTAAAGCTACCTGCGAGTTATCCACAGACAACTGTACTTTAACCTGCGACACCGCAAACAATGGAAATAATAATATTAAGAGTAAACTACCAATCTTTGCCAAGACCCTTCTCTTTTTGTTTGCTGTCATCAATCTTTGCCCGAATCTTTTCTTCTTGTCGCTTCAACTCGTCCAGAATACGCTTAACATCTTCTTTCGACAAGTCTTTGCTATCAAAAGGTTTGGGCGTAGGTTTAGGACCTTTCTTATCTTTATTAGAATCATCTTCTTTAGGCTTGTTTTCTTGCCCCTTGTCTTGCTGCTGCTCTTTTTTATCCTTGTCTTTCTCTTCATTCTCGCCGCTACCGCCGCCGCCGCCACCTTGTATCAACAGCTCCATATTTACAGTTACTTCTTTTGAATCAGGATAAATAGCAAGCGCGTCTTGGTATGCACTCAAAGCTTCTTTTTGTTTTTTCTCTTGTGCGTACACTCTGCCCAACTGATAGTTTATATGAAAACGCAAAACTTCATCGTCTTCAGGAACTATAGTCAATAGCCACTTTAATGTTTGCACCGCGGTTTGATACTCTTCACTGGATATAGTCGATACAATTTGATTCCAATAAAAAGTCCATGCTTCAGGGTTATTTTGAATCAAGCGGTTGAAATAACTAGGATCTAATTTTTCTCCGTTTGATATCTTATCAACCCCTTTGTTGTTTTCATAAATTGAAAACGGACTCACGGCGAAAGAAAGGGATAGGAGTAATACATGTATCATGATTCAAACCTACCTTTCCATAACTTCTTGCTTCCTTTTCTTTCAGAAATTAAAAGCTCTAAAAATGAAAGAAAAATAGCAATGCCCAAAAATATCTGAAAGTACTCATTAAAATTGACAGTTACCTTGCTATCAAACTGTGACTTTTCTAGCTTAGAAAGATCTGAAGCTATCTGCTTAACATGGTTACCTTCAAATACGGCATGATAATAAGCCCCACCGCCATTTTGCGCTAAATCCTGTAAAAGTTTTGTTTTCGCACGACTTACAATAATTTGACCCTGATCATCTTTTTTATAACCTTTAAGGTATCCAAAACTATCTCGAAGCGGAATGCTTCCACCCTCAATCGTCCCAATCCCAAGACTAAATACCTTAATGCCTTCTTTATTTAGTTTCTCTGCCTGCTCAATAGCGCCGGGCTCGTTATCCTCACCGTCAGAAATAAACAAGATGGCTCTTGTGACTTTTACGGTTTCATCAATTTCTTTTCCACCATTCTTAAATGCTTCATCCGCTGTAGTCATTGCCTTAGCGAAATATGTACCTTGTGTACTTACCGAGTTAATGTCCAGCGAGTCGATATACATGCGAAGCGCCGAATAGTCTGTGGTA
The DNA here is from genome assembly GCA_037969075.1 of Bdellovibrionales bacterium. Classification (GTDB taxonomy): domain Bacteria; phylum Bdellovibrionota; class Bdellovibrionia; order Bdellovibrionales; family UBA840; genus JAGRAL01. The sequence goes on from JBBKWS010000147.1 coordinate 9,549, forward strand.
AGGGGCGCAATCATTACACTAGAGCCTGCAAAAACAATTAGCCCTACTTTATGACCATTTAACTGATCTAATAATTTATTCATTTCTCTTTTTGCAAAGTCTAATCTACTCGGCTTAATGTCTTCTGCAAGCATCGATCTAGATACGTCGACGGCGATCATTAACTCTATGCCCTCGCTTTTTACTTTTTGCTCACCTTGACCCATTTGCAAGCGACATAAAGCCAAGATCATAAAAATTAGAACTATACCTTCAAGAAGGATTTTAAATTTACGCTTTCTAAATGAAACACTTGATATTAGTTTTTTTAGCAGTTCATGTTGAAAATGCTTTTCTAATTTTTTCTTACCTATTTTATAAAAGAAAAAAGCTATCACCCACAATAAAATTACTGCAGGAAGCAGCACTAGGTATTCAGTACTAAAAAAGCGGATCATGGCCGCCTCCTAAGTAAGGTGCGCCCTAATAGCATGCTAGCCATATAAAGGCCAACAGCCCACAAAAGCCATGTTTCGAAATGTTCTTCATACCTAGTAAATGTAAACGTCTCTACTTTAGTTTTTTCTAAACTATCAATCTTTGTAAACACACCTTTTAACGATGGGGTATTCACAGCCTTATAATAGCTGCCCCCCGTAACTCTTGCTAACTGATCTAAAAGTTCATCATTTACTTTTGATTGCATAGGTTGGTAGGTTTTTATTTTTCTACCAAATGCGTCCGTAGCTACCACTGGCAATTGCGCTAGACCATCTCTACCGACTCCAATGGTATAAATCTTAATTCCATACCCTTTTGCTATATCAAGAGCTGTTTCAGGAGCTATTGTTCCTGCGTTACTTTCTCCATCTGTAAGTAATATAAGAACTCTTGATTTTGCCGTCGAATCCTTTAGTCTGGCGACCCCATTTGCCAGCGCAACTCCGATAGCTGTACCCATTTTTAAATTTCTAGAAATCTCAATGCCATTAATACTGTTATATAATAGTGGATAATCCGTGGTAAGCGGAACCCTGGTATAGGATTCACCTGAAAATACCACTAAACCAATTCTATCAGATGTACGACCAGCAATAAACTCTCTTATGGTTTTTTTAGCTGATTCAAGTCTATTCACAGGCTTCATATCTTCAATTAACATCGAATCCGATACATCAAGTACCAGCATTATATCTATACCTTCTGCATTCTTCTTCTCTTTACTATTGGCTAACTGTGGTCTCGCCATTGCTATAATCATTAATGCGACAGCTGAAAGCTTTAACAGAAGAGGGAAATACTTTAAATACGGAAATAAAACTGTGGCTCCTTTTTTAAGTAACTTCACGTCACTAAAAAGAAATGCCCCACTCCTTCTTTTAAAAAAAAGCAGGCAATAGACCGCTAATCCTACCCAAGGCAATAAAAGTGCAAAGGCCCATTCGCTATGCCATGTCACTTAACACGTCCTTTTGAACCTTCTTGTAGTTCATCCACATTTTTTCTGAGAGTTTCAGCGATTTTTTCTAAATCCATTTCACTCAAAGTAACCGCTTTGACGCTGACTTTTTTTAGCTCTAATAAGTTTCTTTTTAAGTGTATAAGCGCAGGCTTTGCAGCCTTAGATTTACGAACAAAGTGATTTGTAGTTTCACCAATACTTCGATTTCTAACAGGAAACAAAAACGCATGCTCTAGAAAAGTAAAATACGCATTCTGAAGTTTATTAAACCCATCCACGCCAGAAAGATTCTCTCTGTGCAGCGCGCGCAACTCTTTGTAAAAAAACTTATCTGGTCCCAAAGCTAACTGCTTACGCTGTAAATCTTCTAGCCATCGTTTGTAGCGATATTTTTTAATCCATTTTTTTAAGACGTAAGAAATCAGTAGAATCGCGGCAAGCAACAGTAGTGCCCACAAAAGCATAGGGTAAGCCATTTTACTAGGTCCAATAAAAGGGTAAGGCTGAGGCCCTTGACTAGCCGTCTCTGCATTGGCAGGAGGAGGAACTTTAAAATCATGCTTATCTAGCACACTTATAACTTCAAAATTACCAGTAGTTAAGGTTAGGTTTTCACTACCATTTTCCACTACAAATTCTGGCGCCTGCTCTCCAACTTTATAAGATGCAATTTGTAAATTTAAAGTGGTCTCATCAATAAATTCAGGAGCGCCTACGTAATAGGATGGCACTTTCTCCTCTTTTTCGGTTTTTAATTTTATGGACCATGCACCGGCATACTGCGCAACCATTTCCCCTTTACACTGCAAATCAATTTTTTGCCCCACTGTAAATGCGTCCAAATCCACAGGCGAGCTTTCAGGCTGAAAGATTTTATCCGTCAAAGTATGTTTCGTAGCTGTATTAATGCTGCAAGTCCAAATTTTCATTTTCTATGTCTCTTTTGAAAATAAGCGATCAAAGGATCCACATAGTTTTTAGAGTTATTTATATGTACGGCACCGACCTCAGCCTGTCTTAAATTTTTATCTATCAATTTTCTACGCTTCTCGTAATCTTGCTTTAACATTTTTTGAAATTTGCTGCTAGAGGTATCAACACTAATCCATTCACCCGTTTCAGCATCTTGAAAATCCATAATTCCAAGTTTTGGAAATGCGCTCTCTGTCTCGTCTTCTAAAATAATTGCTGTTACATCATGTTTTCTTGAAAGTCGTTTCAAACTTAATTCATACTCTGTATCAAAAAAATCACTGAATATAAAAATATTCGATTGTTTTTTTAGTAGACCACTTAAGTAATTAATACTTGGCTTTAATGAAGTTCCGCGACTTTTTGGTTTAAAATACAAAAGGTCTCTGAGAATCCTATGCATATTAGCACGCCCTTTTTTAGGCGGTACATAGTGCTCAACCTGGTCAGAAAATAAAAGTAAGCCTACGTGATCCCCGTTACCAATCGCTGCAAAACCAAGAAGAGCCGCTAGGTGAACAATTCTTTCCCCTTTAAAATAACCATCTGAGCCGTAGTCTCCTGAGCCGCTCACATCTACCATCAAAATGGTAGAGAGTTCTCTTTCTTCATCAAATTTTTTAATGTGCATCCGACCAGTTTTTGCAGAAATATTCCATGATATATGTCTTACGTCGTCTCCGTGAACATATTCACGAAACTCCGAGAACTGCATCCCCTGCCCTTTAAATGCCGAGTGATATTCACCAGTAAAAATGTTATTCACAAGTTTTCTGGTGTTAAGTTCTATTAATTTAACTTTCTTTAAAATTTCCGGGGGAAATCTCAAACTGGTACCTCGATCGTGTTTAGTATCTCACTAATTACCGTGTCTGCTGTGGTTTCTTCTGCTTCTGCTTCGTAACTTAAACCAATTCTGTGACGTAGTACTGGATATGCTACAGCCTTAATATCTTCTGCCCCCACATAACCTCTTCCCCGTAAAAAAGCATGGGCCTTTGCTGCTCTTACTAAACTAATTGTAGCTCTAGGTGAACACCCCACTTCGATTAAGTCCGCCAAGTGATTCATTCCAAAATCTTTAGGATCCCTTGTGCTTACAACTAAATCTACTATGTAATTTTTAATTTTATCATCAACATAAATCATGTTTACAACTTGTCTGGCTTTAATCAGCTCTTCACGACTAATTACTTTTTCAACAATGTGTTGAGCTTCATCATGTAGTCTGTTTAAAATTTCCATCTCTTCTGTGCGAGTTGGGTAGTTCACAATGATTTTAAACATGAACCGGTCCATCTGCGCTTCTGGTAGAGCATACGTGCCCTCTTGCTCTAATGGATTTTGTGTAGCCATAACCAAAAACGGCGTATCCAATTTATAAGTGGTATCACCGATTGTTACCTGCTTCTCTGCCATGGCCTCTAGTAATGCCGACTGTACTTTTGCTGGTGCCCTGTTAATCTCATCGGCAAGTACGATATTACTAAAAATTGGCCCTTTTTTGGCAACAAACGTTCCGCTAGATTGATTATAAATCATGGTTCCAATTAAATCAGAGGGCAATAAATCCGGCGTAAACTGTATACGCTGAAATTGCAAATCTATAGTTTTAGTAATCGTGGCAATGGTCAGAGTTTTTGCCAGCCCTGGAACTCCTTCTAATAAGATATGCCCACCAGTTAGCAGTCCAATTAAAATCCCTTCTAACATCTCTTGTTGGCCGACAACGACTTTGCCAACCTCAGACATCATTCGTCCAACAAACTCACTATCTTTTTTGATCTGTGCATTTAAAGCTAAAATATCGACTTGCAATGGAACCTCACTTCAAAAATATTTTAATTATTGTCTCTAACTTAACCGTAGGCATCAAGACATTTACACTTCGCAACAAATTGACAGTGCGTATTGCTACAGGTAGGCTAAAATCCAAATGAATCAAAGCAAAAGAATCTTTTTAGTGCTGAGTCTTTTATCATTAGCTCTTTTGCTAGTTGGTCAAAAATTAGGCGGCAGACAAGGTTTATTGTTTGCATTTTTGGTCTCTATCGCCCTAAACACCCTAATCTATTACTTTGCCGATATTCGTATATTAAATATGTTTAAGGATAAGCCTATCGAGGGTAACGATCCATGGGACGCCAACCTTATGTTAAGAGACTTATCTCAAAAAGCTAAGCTTCCCGTTCCAAAAATATACTCTACAAAGCTTCCCTCTGCTACAGCCCTCACCGTTGGTAAATCATGGACGCAGTCCTACATTTTACTGAGCGAAAAACTATTAGAGAAGTTAACAAAAGACGAACTTCAAGCTGTGTTGGCCCTTGAGCTTGCAAAGATTAAAAGACAAGATACTCTAGCAATGGGTATGTTAAGTATTTTTACGTCTTTTTGGCTACATATCTGCCAAGGATTAGATGCTGTTATTTTTATGCATTGGCTGTTTAAAAAACACATCTACTTCTTCACATACCTAAGCTTACCCATACTTAAAGCAATACTTTACATGACTATTCATCCATCAACATACTATTCAAGCGATAGATTCGCTGCCGAACTTTTGCCCAACCCAAAGCTCCTAGCCGAGGTAATCTGGAAACTAGAATCCTATGCGAGCACTATTCCCTTAAAAGTACCTTTGGACACAGCACATCTGTTTATAGTAAATCCTTTACCCAAGGATGGACTATATAAGTGGCTACGAATTCAGCCCGAGTATAGTTTGCGAATTCAAAGACTGGTTGGCCACTTTCCCATTTAGGAGGCTTCATGCAAAAAGAACTAGAGGCTAGTTTCTCTACCCTGATACTCTCTATAGCATCTAGTGCTGCTATGCACTTGGGCGAAAACTCTGGCACTCCTAGCAAAGCAGAGAAAAACCCAAGCCTGGCAAAGTTTAATATTGAGCTGTTACGCTTACTGCAAGTAAAAACAAAAGGTAATTTGAGTCCAGATGAAGAATCGCTACTATTACGCGTTCTAAAGGATTTACAGTTAAAATATGTAGCTGAAACAAAAAAATCGTGAGGTTCTTATGCGAATATTTTTTATTTTTAGTTTATTGCTTCCAAATGTAATTTTAGCCCAAAGCTTGCCTGATTTTGTCAGTCTAGCAAAAAAAGTAAATCCCGCCGTAGTTAACATCCAGACCAAGCAAACTCCGAAAAGCAGCCCTTATCAAGATCCAATGCAGGAATTTCTAGAGCAGTTCTATGGCATGAGTCCAAGGCACCGAGAACCGATCCAATCACTCGGATCAGGCTTTATTATAGATAAGTCCGGTTTAATTATTACAAATAACCATGTGGTTGATAAGGCCGATGAGATTGATGTTCAGCTTAGTACTTCAGATAAGACATATAAAGCCAAAGTAATTGGAAAAGACGCCCGAACTGACATCGCACTTATAAAAATTGATGTAAAAGATGATTTACCAACACTGCCACTTGGAAGTAGCGAGTCCACAGAAGTGGGAGAATGGGTAGTAGCTTTTGGTAGCCCGCTGGGATTTACGCAAACGGTTACTAAAGGAATTATCTCTGGTAAAGGAAGGTCTGTTGAAGAGATTGGATTATTTCCTTTCTTACAAACAGACGCTAGCATTAATCCAGGCAATTCTGGTGGTCCCTTGGTAAACTTAAAAGGTGAAGCTATTGGGGTAAATACTTTTATCATTCAAGGTGCGTCAGGTTTGAGTTTTGCAACTCCCATTGACGGAGTAAAACAAATATTAGACGACCTAAAATCAAAAGGAAAAGTCATTCGCGGATATATCGGTTTATCTTATTCGCCGCTAGACCCAAGGGCCGCTAATTATTTGGGATTAAAGAATCTTAATGGTGTTATTGTAGGGGACGTTTATAAAAATGGCCCCGCCTACAAAGCGGGTTTAAAACCATATGATGTAATCATTAAATTTGCTGATACAGATATTAAGTCAGTGGCATCATTACAAAATGCCGTTGCTAAACAAAAAGTCGGCTCAAAAGTCGATGTTAAAATTTTGCGCGAACGCAAAGAACTTTCAAAAAAAATATCTATTGAATTACCGCCGGACAACTTTTATGCCGGAGAGTCGAATGAATCCGAAGGGAATCTACCAACCGGCGAAGAAGCCCCGTTTAATTTAGGATTTCGCTACTCTATTGTGAATGCGCGTATATTAGGTAAATTAGGGCTACCTAACACAAACAAGCCTATCATCGTCTCTGTTGAGTCTAACTCAGCGGCCAGACTAGCTGGTCTTGCTCGAGGCGATATTTTATTAGATATAAATAGAAAAAACATTCGTGCACAAAAAGATGTAAAAAAATTCTTAAAAAAAGGAAGTAACTTAATTCGTGTTCAACGCGGAAACTATAGAGTCGCTTTGTTTATTGAAGGGCAATAATAGAATGCAATTTGATATTTTTTTCTCTCTTAGCCATACCCCTGTTAATACATATCTGCCTACAGAAAAGGTCCTGCTTGAAAACTTTTTTGAGCAAATTGTAGCAGCAGATCAATTAGGGTACAACACCGCCTGGGTTGCTGAATCTCACTTATCAAGCCAAACACAAAAAAAGCATAAAAATCCCGTTGTGCCTCATTGGCAGGGAGAAGTCGGAATTAATGCTGATATTTTTCAGCTTGGACAAATGATCTTTGATCGCACAAAACAAATCGAAGTGGGTTCAGCCGTAATGAACTTATTTACAAATGGTGGCCCAATAGCGGCAGCTGAAAGAATTGCTACATTTTTATCCCTGCACAGCTTACGAAATGATAGTAGAAAATTAAATATTGGTTTTTCTGCTGGCCGCTTTGAATATATGAGTAGGGCTTACGGAATAAAACCAAGAAACGCATTAGAAGAAAGATTTTGGCCAATGGTTAAAAATCAATTTTTTAGTGAGGCCTGTGAAATATTTCTGAAGCTACTATCTAAAAAAGAAATTTCAAGTCAAGATATCGCCATCAGATATCTTGAAGAGACTAGCTTTCAAACTAAAGAAGAATGGTTGTTAGCCCAACAAGCCTTTACTCCCAAGAATCATATGGAGCGCATACCATTAGAAAAATTTTATACGTTCGATACTCTTAAAGTTGTGCCACAAGAATTTGATTTGAAATTATTGGATCTGATTATTGGTAGTCACGTTCCTCATATGCAAATCGAGGTAAATAAACACCTGCCGGTTAAAGTTTTCAACCTATCCATTACTAAACCAGAAATTATTGATGACACTCATAAACGAATGCAAGAGCACTACCACAAAAGCGGCGGGCAGTGGAAACGTTCATACATGCCAAGAACCACTTTTGTTTTTATCAATGAGCAAGTTGGATTAAGTCCAAAGGAAAGAAGTATAAAGGCCCACGAGGAGGCAAAACTCGCTCTTAGTGCATATTGGACCGCGATTGAGGGAACAGTAGATCCAAAAAAAATTGAGGGTGCCAGCCAAAATGCTCTGATTGGAACTGCTGAAGAAATTACTCAACAAATTAACGAGCGCTTTCATAAGGATGATACATTAATGTTATGGTTTGATTTTTTTAATCACGACAGCAAGCGGGTCATTGAAAATATGCAAGCCTTCAAAGAAAAAGTAGCCAGTAGATGTAACTTATCACACGGAGATTACCCTGACTTTCTTAAGAGATAAACCCCTCTCTATTATTGATATATCTCCAACCATCCATGAATCCCTTGCTGTCTGGCCAGGAGATCAATTATTTAAACGTAAAACTTCATTGTCACAAAAAGCAGGTCACAACATTGACCTCAGCCATATCACCACAACACTTCATCTAGGTAGTCATGCAGACTCCCCTTCACACTATACAACACCTGGTATGGGGATCGACGAAGTTCCACTGCATTACTACAACGGTCTTTGCCAAGTTATCGAAGTCACAACACCAAAAGGCAAAAGAATCACTCCGTCTGATATTACTGTTGAGATAGAAGCATCTAGAGTTTTATTTAAAACAGGTAGCTATCCTAATCCAAATGAATTTAATACAGATTTTTGTAGCCTTTCTAAAGACTTGGTTGAGCTCTTAGGAGAAAAAGGAGTGATCCTAGTTGGTATTGATACACCAAGCGTAGATCTGTTTGATGACAGAGTTTTAGAGTCACATCATGCACTGCTTGATAAAAATATGATGAATATAGAGGGCATTGTTTTAGATACTGTATATCCAGGACTATACACACTATTTGCTTCACCACTAAAAATAGAGGGAGCCGACGCGGCTCCCCTCAGAGCTATTCTTGTAGAAAATCTTCTGTAGAGCATGGCTCTATCAGCCTAACATCTTTTGTGTTTACCCAATAGTAACCTGTTCTTAGATATTGATCTGATGGCATATCACTTAAAGACACATGTCTATCCATGTTCATCAAATTATGATTCGTTACTAAAACTCTATCTTCCTCATAGGTCTGATCAATGGTATCGTACTGCCCTTTCGTAAACCTGCCTATAATTTTAAATTTCTCAAGATTAACTGGCGGCTGCATTTCCCGCGTATTAAATGTTTGCGGAAGACTATCGTTGTATCCTAGGTAATAACTATTTCTACCACGATTATTTGAGGAAAGTGTCGCCGTGTAGCATTCATTATGAATGGTCTCGAATCCCTCTGGATTTTTTGCAGAAAGCTCAGATAACCAGTTTTTCTTTGATAGGTGTTTAATTTTAACAGTACCTCTGTCCGACTCAGTATTAAACTCGATCACCCGTGTACTGAACAAGTTGGATTGAATGGAGATAATTTGGTTTCCATCAACAGTTTCTCTGTTAGTTGTATTATTAATCACTACAGGTAAAATCTTTCGATCGATTGGTTCAAGATTATATTCTACAAACGTGGTATTAGCAGGACTAACAGGTGCAGCTATACGAACCGTCTTAAACCAGGGAATTTTAACTTCAAGTCCAAATTCAGCAGAATAAGGCACTATGTTTTTTACTAGGAAATCATCCCCAACTTCCTTATTAAAATACCCTCTATCAAAGAACGCGGTATGGTAATACGTTACGTAATTCAAGTCCGAAGAACTGTGGTCATAGTTAAATCCGTGAAATTTATGAAATAACAAAGAATCCCTTCTTGTTAAATCAACTATTAATGGATCATCACTATATGGCTGAATATGCTTTTTTTGAAAATAAATTTTACGAAACCATGCATCTTTTTTTGGTAAATTAAATTTAATCTCCATATTAAATGTCTGAAGGTCTGTGACAAATCTAGATGGATCTTTTAGATCCTCAGTGTCCACTACATTTTTTGGAGTTAAAAACTTATCGAAGTGTTTTCTCAAAATTAAATATACCGTACTGTCTTTGTAGTACCTTTCGTCATCGTTCTTTTTAACACAGGCTACACCTTTTAAAAATCCATATTCAGCATGGTAACCTTTAACAGGATAATAGTATGAGCCCATATTTGTTCGGCCAATCAAAGCGTAACCATTCCTATCATCGGGATATACTTTATAATGGTAATCAATATTTGCTGAAAACATCGGAACCACTAAGTCATGCTCTAATAAATGGTTTTTGCCCTTTTCAGTAGTGGCTTTAAATAAAAACCCCAGCGTCGTTTTAGACATATCAGCTGAGATAGTGATGACCTCTGTTTGCTCTGGAAAAATATTTTTATTATCACGTAATAACGGCTTTAAAGACATCTCTCTGTTGTAGGTAATTAAGGAGCTTCCCATAGAGAGGTCTTTTACTTGCTGAACAGGAAGAAGCTTACGAATAAAATCTAAAATCTTAATGTGATTGGCGGCAGTGGACCCCCAAAATGGAGTGGCCATACTAATAAAATACTTCAAGTTTTTTGGAGTAATACTTTTACCATTCAATTTTCCCGAGCAATAAAACTCATTTCCATAAATACAGTCAGCCACATAGCGCATGCCAATGATGCCACCTTGCGAGTGAGTTACTAACGCAAATGGGGTATCTATATCTATCTGATTTTTCTGATAGTATTCACGCATTTTTTTATACAAAGTTTCAGTAAAAGTCTTCATGTCGCTACTATCAATCGAACCCTCTTGAGCTAGCCCAAGTTTAGGATCTGTATATTTATAGTATATAATACTGTTAACAGCTATATCATCCCCGTAGTCTTCTTGTAGAATTTCTTTTAAATCACAAAAGGTAGTTTCATCCCCAATAAAACCATGCAGGGTGAAAACAACTAGCTTAGGATTGAAAGCATGTGCGGTTATAGAAAAAAACAGTAGAAATAATATAAATAAACGTTGTGCCATAGTTGGTATTCTTTAGCATTTATTGCTATTAAATCCTATATGAATAGATTTCACTTAGGTGTCGACATTGTATCTGTAAAAAGAATAGAGAGCTCGCTTGTAACTCACAAAGAGAACTTTCTATCAAAATTTTTAACACAACTAGAAATCAAAGCCCTTACACCCGTCAGGCCCGAGAGAATAGCCTCCCGTTGGGCTGCGAAAGAGGCTTTGTACAAAGCCTTCTCAAGCGCTGGCGTTACAGCTAGCTACAAAGACTTTGAAATTATGACAACAGACAAAGGCTGTCCTGTTGTAAAACATGAGTTCACGGATTGGCATGCTGAGATATCACTATCGCATGAAAACGAATACGCCATTGCTTATTGCCAAATAAAAAAAATCCAACCATAGAGGTTGGATTTTTTAATAGCAAATTTTTGAGTACTTCTATTCTTTGGTAGCAGCTTCTTCAGCTGCGGCTGCAGCTTTCTTAGCTTTAGTTTTTGGAGAATCTTCTGTGATAAGAGTTGATTCGATACGAGCTTTTTTACCGATAAGTTCACGAAGGTAAAATAGACGAGATCTACGAACAACACCTTCAGCGATCAATTCAATTTTATCTACGGCAGGAGAAGCAAACGGAAAAGTTCTTTCTACTCCAATGCCACCAGACATTTTACGAACTGTAAAAGACTTGCTCATGTTTGCACCTTGAATCTTAGTTACGATCCCACGGTACTTTTGGATTCTTTCTTTTTCACCCTCTTTTACTTTAACAAATACTTCAACTGTATCGCCAGTTTTGAACGTCGGCACATCGATAAACTTGTGCTTAGCTTTTGTTACTTCAAGAATTAAATTGCTCATATCGTCTCCTACAGATTCAGATCCGTTTAGGTAACATGAATTTAAAGGTTAGGTCAACTCTGATCTAGAGGAAGACTTTGATTCTTAAGTCCCGAGATTCTCAGCTCTTTCTCGCTCATTGTTGCTAGCAATTTGTTAGCTAGAACCCGCTCTTTTGGGCTTACAGTAGCCTTGATAAATAGGTCAGGACGCCTCTGAAAGGTCCTTAAAAGTGAGGTAAGGCGTTTCCATGTCGCAATTTTTTCATGGTGGCCCTCCGTCAGAACCTTAGGAACCTCTAAGCCTTCAATTTCAGCAGGCCTGGTAAAACTAGGCGCTTCAAGTAAAGAATCATAAAAGCTGTCCTTTGTAGAAGATTCTACGTTACCCAGTACACCGGGTACATGCCTAGCGATGGCATCGATACAAATTAGGGCTGGCAGCTCCCCGCCACTAACTACATAATCACCTACAGAGATTTCAAGGTCTACAAATTCAGAGACAAAACGCTCGTCAATTCCTGCATAGCGGCCACAGATAAAAACCAGGTCTTTTTTGCTGTTTGCTAAGTCTTTTGCCACCGCATCTGTCAGCGGCTCACCTTGTGGGCTAAGATAAATCCTAAGAGGCTTCTCAGCACAAACTGCCTGCATAGCCTTAGCCATTGGGCCGTAGGCCATCACCATGCCGTCCCCTCCACCATAAGGGATATCGTCTATCATCTTGTAATTTCCCTCAGTGAAGTCTCTTGGATTTATAACAGAAAGGCTGAGCAGCTCTTTTTTAATTGCACCACCAACAACCCCATTTTTTAAAAATGTTTCAAAGTATTCAGGAAAAAGACTAAGAACATGGAAATTCATAAAATCCTATAGATCTTCTAAGAACAAAAGTCCTTCAGGTACATCTAGGGTGATTTCTTTAGTATCAAAATTTACATCTTTAACAAAGGCATCCACATAGGGAATCTCGACAATCTTTTGGTTCCAATCGATTAGCAAAAGATCTTGTACAGAGTTAGTTCCAAAACCTGTGATTTTACCCTTAGCTTCTTGTCCGTTGAAATTCACCGTGAAGTTTTCAAGCTGTAAAAGAAAAAAGCTGCCATCGGCTTTTGGAGTATCTAAGATCTCTTGCGGAACTTGAAATGTTGCCCCTTTAAAGCTCTCGGCATCGTTTCTAGTTTCCATACCTTCTAACTTTAGGATTTGCCCTACTTTATGGGATTTCTTACGCTTAATTGGAAAGGTGTGAAGAGCTTCTACCCACTCTCCGTCAGCATTTTGCTCACGGCGCGATAAATAAGCAGTTTCCATGGTTTCAAGCCACTCGAACTTCTTTGAAAAAGAGATTAAAAAAACCTCTCCTTTGATTCCGTGGGCGTCTCTAATTTTTCCTAGGGTCTTAAAGTTTTGCATAGAAAATTTATGCTGCAAGGCGATGAAAAGGTCAAGTGGACATAAAAAAAGCCCTCATCTCTGGGGCTTCTTTATTGGTTTGGGTAATTTTTACTCTACGATTTCTAGTACACTTCTTTTATTTAGCTTTGTACTAGCGGCATTTAGGATTGTACGCATAGATCTTGCTGTACGGCCCTGTTTACCTATTACTTTACCCAGATCTTCTTTGGATACTTTAAGTTCAACGACTGTTGTTTGCTCACCAACCACTTCGTTCACTTCTACTTCATCTGGCTTATCTACTAGTGATTTTGCCATATACTCAACAAGTGCTTTTAAACTCGTATCCATCATTTACCTCTTTAATTC
>JBBKWS010000148.1:0-6773 GCA_037969075.1 Bdellovibrionales bacterium
CCTTCGGTTATGAGCCGAATGCTTTAACCAACTAAGCTATGCCCCCACAGCATCTATAAATTCTTTTAAAAATCAGCTGTAGTCAACTATTCGCCGCTACTTCTGCCGCCACCGTCCATAAAGTTTTTAAGCTTCTTGGCGCGTGATGGATGACGAAGCTTGCGAAGTGCTTTGGCTTCAATTTGACGAATACGCTCTCTGGTAACATTAAAATCCTGACCCACTTCTTCTAAAGTATGATCACTCTCTTCACCGATACCAAAACGCATACGTAATACCTTTTCTTCTCTTGAAGTCAGAGTAGCTAAAACCTTACGTGTTTGTTCTGCCAAATTGATACTCACAATCGCTTCATGCGGACTGATTACTTTTTTATCTTCAATAAAATCACCTAAGTGTGAATCTTCTTCTTCACCTACTGGCGTTTCTAAGCTGATAGGTTCTTTTGCAATTTTTAAAACTTTGCGAACCTTATCTACAGGCATTTCCATTTTTTCAGCAATTTCTTCTGGAAGTGGTTCACGCCCAAGTTCTTGCACTAAATAGCGTGAGGTACGAATCAACTTATTGATTGTTTCGATCATATGAACTGGAATACGAATCGTACGGGCCTGATCGGCAATAGCACGAGTAATAGCCTGACGAATCCACCAAGTAGCATAAGTAGAAAATTTATAACCTCTACGGTACTCAAACTTATCAACTGCTTTCATTAGACCAATGTTACCCTCTTGAATTAAGTCCAAGAACTGTAAACCGCGGTTTGTGTATTTCTTAGCAATCGATACCACTAATCGTAAGTTAGCTTCAACTAACTCTGACTTTGCTGCATCAGCCGCTTTCTCACCACGCCAAATTAATGTGTGAGTGTCTCTGATCCAGTTAAAATGCATACTAGTATCTTTTAAAAATCTATCTAAACGAACTTCTGCATCCTCTGCATGTACAGCTAGACGCTTAAATTGTTCATAAGATATTCCAGTTTCTTTTTTTACTTTTGCAAGCTCTGCATCGTTATCAGAAATCTTTTGAAATTTATCATAAAGAACGCTTGTGTCACTAGAGAACGTTTTATCTAAAGCGTCTCTTACACGCTTACGAAGAACACTCATACGATCAACGATATTGCGAAACTTAAAAACAATACGATTGATTGTTTTACGGTTGAAATTTATATCTTCAAAACCTTGCATTAAAACTTGATTTAATTTTTCTAGATCTTCTTGCGCCTTATCAGTTATAGCACGAGTAGAAGTTTCATCTCTTAATGTATCAAAAAGCTTGGCCGCTTTTTTCTCATAATCCTTAACATGGCCAATTAACTTTTCAATTTTTGCCATGTACTCTTCTTCACTAAACTGAGTCTCTTCGTCCTCTAGACCTCTAAAGATGGCTCGCATTTTAATACGACCACTCTTTACTCTTTCACCTAATTGAATGATCTCAAAGCAACCATAAGGAGACATTAAAATCGCGCGAAGTATTTCTCTTTCGCCCGCTTCAATACGTCTAGCAATCTCTACTTCGCCCTCTCGAGTTAATAAAGACACACTTCCCATTTTACGTAAGTACAATCTTACAGGATCATTACTCTTAACGTCTTCCTCAGCAACTTCAGCTTCTTCTTCATCTTCTTCTTTACCAGAGTCCAAGAACGTTTGTTCTTTATCATCTGAAGTTCCATCATCTTCATCTTCGATGATTTCAACACCATGAATTTCCATGGCCTGCATAAACTGATCTAAAATGCTGGCAGCTAGTATGCTGGGCGCAAGAAGATCATTTATTTCTACAGCACTCAAAGGTCCTTTAGATTTATAAAGCTCTACAAACTTCTTGATCTCTTGCTCAACAAGTCTAACCTGCTCTTCAATCGACAAGGCATTCTGATCTTTAACAGTAGAGTTTGTTTTTACTATTGTCATTCGAGCGCTTCTCCTAAATTTCTTTTTTGATAATAGGTTTCTTAAATATATTTTGCATGTTCTTAAGTGCATCTAAGGATCCGTCAGCCTTTAGGTCTTGGCGAAATCCTCTTATCTTTTGTTTCATTACTTCTTTATTCAATTTTTGAAAGCATAGTTGAAACAATTTACTAGCTCTCTCGGCATCCTCATAAAACGAAGCATCCGTATGTTTCGTAAGTAACGAAATAGGAGTGATCTTTGCTAATACCGAAGGACCTAATCTAGCAAAATCATTAGAGTCTTGTCTATATTCATCGTTGATCAGTTGTAGCATTTTTTTTCCACTTTCAGTTACAAATACACTATGCAAATTAAGTTCCAACGCCTTTTTAAGGTAATCTTCACGAGCAAGTAACAAATTTCCTAGTTCTACTTCCTCTGGGAGAGCCTTTTGGATATCTAACTTACTAATATCCCTGGTGATTTCTCCTGCATCTTGGACCCGTTGAGGCTCTTGAGGGGTTAAGCTCTGTGGTTTTTTATTTGAATCTTTTTTGCGAAATGCAATATAAGCTCTCTCTAGCCATTTTTTATCCATTTCTAAGTAGTAAGCTACATCCGTTAAGTAGAAATTGACTAAACGGTAATCAGAAATTTCATCTAAAACCGGAAAAATTTGATCTAAAATTTGTACCTTCTCTGTGGCATTTCCTTGAAAGCTTTTTAGACACTTTTGTAAAAACCACAAGAAAACGTCCTTTGCTTCACTGATTCTTTTTAAGAGCTCGTCTTTTCCATGCTGCTTTACAAAGTCATCAGGATCTAAATTGTCTGGCAAAGTTAAGGCTTTTGCGGACAATCCCTCGCGAAGCAGGATAGGCAAAGCCCTCTCTGTCGCCATTTGTCCCGCACTATCACCGTCAAAAAGTAAAACTACATTCTTTGAATACTTTCTTAACAGCTTTGCGTGCTCTGCAGTGAAGGCAGTTCCAAGGTTAGCCACCACATTTTGTACGCCGGATTGGTACAGTGATACCAAATCCATATATCCCTCAACCACCAAGGTATAACCTTCGGCTAAGATATGTTTTGCCGTCTCGTGCAGACCGTACAAAGTTTTAGATTTATGAAACAACATGGACTCAGGGCTGTTTAAATATTTAGGCTGATCTTCTTTGGATAAAACGCGCCCACCAAACCCTAAGGTTTTTCCCATAGGAGAAATTATTGGAAATAAAATACGATTTCTAAATATATCAAAATATGAACTGCCACCAGATTTTATTTTTATTAAACCAAGATCTTGCGCCATAGGTAGGTTTACTTTTTTTTGCACCAAGAACTCAGAAAAAGAAGACCATGATTCTGGGGCGTAACCGACCTGAAAGAGTTCAATCGTTTCTTCTGTAATCCCACGTTCTCGCAAATAGGACTTTGCCAAATGCTCTTTTGGTAATGAGGTAAAGCTTTTTACATAAAATTGTCTGGCGAGCTCATTGATCTTTTCTAAATACTTTTTTCTTTGTCTCTCTTGATCTTCTTGTGAGTTTTGCGCTTTATTTTCTTCTGGCAGTGCAATCGAAGCACGATTGGCTAAAAACTCAATAGATTCTGGAAACGACATACCGTTGTAGTCTTGTAAAAAATGAACCGCTCCTCCGCCCTTCTTACACCCAAAGCAATGATAGAACTGCTTTTGCGGGCTTACAGAAAAACTTGGGGTCTTTTCTTTGTGAGCCGGAAACGGACAAAGCCCCATTAAATTAGAGCCGCTTGGTTTTAGTTGTGTATATTGAGAAATTAAGTCCACAAGATTGTTGGCTTCAATTACCTTATCGATAAAATCTTGTGTATAGCGGGCCATTTAGTCTTCCTTAGAGTGAAATCGGGAAGCTCATCACATGAAGTAGTTTTACTGTAACTTGCTTTTAATAATTTGACTAACGATTTTGTTATCAGCAGCGCCCTTGCAACGTGCGATAGCTTCTTTCATAACAGCGCCCATTTCTTTTTGCGAAGTGGCACTTAGTTCAGTGATAACTGCTTCTACGATAGACCTGATTTGATCTTCTGAAAGTTGTGCTGGTAAGTAATGAGAAAGCATATCTGCTTCTGCACTTTCTTTTTCAGCAAGATCAGTTCTACCTGCGGCAGAAAACTGTTCGATGGACTCTTTACGTTGCTTTACCATTTTTTTTACCACTTCAAAGATATCACTATCTGTGATCGTGTTTGGTCTAAGCTCGATCTCTTTATTCTTAACAGCAGATTGTAGCATGCGAAGAGCACTTAAGCGTTCAGGCTGCTTAGCTTTCATTGCTTCTTTGATGTCATTTAAAATTTGCTCTCTTAGTGCCACAATCTACCTCTAGGAATTAATAATCTTGTTTTTTTGACTTCTTAAGTAAACGCTTACGAGCTGCTGCCGACTTCTTTTTCAAGCGGATGCTAGGCTTTTCATAATGTTCGCGTTTTTTCAGTTCAGAAAGAACACCCCATTTTTCGCAAGATTTCTTAAAACGACGAAAAGCTTGTTCGAATGCTTCACCGTCTTTTATACGTACGTGTGCCAAATTAATCACCATTCCTTTCTAGGCTTTAAAAGGGTTTAGCAAAGAAGACGTGGCGGGTCAAGCATGCGAGTACTTTGCCTTTTTTTAAAATTGCACTATGAATGAGAGCTATGACTGACCATGATTATATGCAATTAGCTTTAGCTGAGGCGCAAAAAGCCAATGATTTAGGGGAAACCCCAGTTGGCGCCATTATTGTGCAAGACGGAAAAGTAATTGCGCTAGCGCATAATCAAAAAGAGGCAAGCCTAGATCCCACCGATCATGCTGAAATTTTAGCCATAAAGCGCGCTAGCAAAATCCTAAATACCTGGCGCCTTGAAGACTGCACAATGTACGTAACACTAGAGCCCTGCTTAATGTGTAGTGGCGCCATCTTACAGAGTAGAATTCCATCTATCGTATTTGCTACAAGAGATCCAAAGGGCGGAGCCATTGTCTCATGCACTCATTCATTTGAAACACCAAATATAAATCATCGTCCGCAGTGGACTGAAGGCATTATGCAAATAGAGAGTAGCCTGCTTTTAAAAAACTTTTTTAAAAACCTAAGGAAAAAAGATGACGCCTGAACAATTAGAGTTTTCATCTAACCTACAAAAACTGCACCCTGAGAAAGCGCAAAAAATTAGTAAAATGCTCAGGTTTGTAAGTGGTGTAGAAAATGACAATGTATGGGAGCAGTTTAGTAGCGAACTAAAAGACGCCTTGGCTGCTAATGATGACAAACGAATCTACCTACTTGAGGGTCTTATGCGCCGGATGCAGGGAATGTTATCTGATGGGGCAGTGGTAGCAAAACCTAAGAAAAAATATTGGTGGTTGATTGCTTTAGCATTAGGTCTTTTATTTTTAATATACTTGGGTTGGGCGTAGCTTGCCTTCAACAATTGATATTGTTTGTGTTTTTTTATTGGTGCGAAGGTATAGTGTTACAAATAATAAAGCAATCATTTACTCTGACAACACGCCCGTATAATGCAAGCGTGAGGTCTATAAATTATTAAATGTGCAAGGAATCAAAAAAATAAAGCTACTGCTTATGCATAATAGCGCGTAAATATTTTTTTCCATCTGTACCCTCAAGAATCATTTCAAAATCCATTGAGGTTTCTGTGATTTTATCTACGTTAATAATGTAAGGAGCTGACTCTGCTGATGCCGTATAATTTACTCTTAGCTTTCCATCATCAATTGTGCCGCCATAAATTCCTGTTTTAGTATTAAATAACTCTCCGGCAATTATATTAGCCCCATAAGGGTTCCATACAAAAACAAAACCATCAAAACCAATTCGCTGTACAAGCACATCAATCACGTCACCCGTTTGTTCAACTTTAAACTCAAAATCACTCGGAAATGTTTCTGTTGTGGTTTCCATTGTGCCTTCACCTAGCCAGTGACCACTAAAGTTTGCAAACGCCATCGCCATTAATAATGTAATAATCATGTTTTATCCCCCCAGACAGCCACAATCATAGCAAATTTTATAAGCATATAAGAGTCTAGATTCATCAACGCGCCGTGACCCGGAAAAGGAACCGGGTACCTATTTAAAAAGAGCTATGGCCTTTAGCCTTTGTACGGCGTGATCAACAATAGGAAGCGGATAGTCTTTACCTATTTGGCATTTAGCCATTTGCTGGACCAGCTCGGGAGCCTCGTGTGGGGCGTGAATGTATTTATCAGGAATGTCTTTTAACTCAGGCAAGTGCTTACGAATAAATTCACCCTTAGGATCAAATTTTTTCGACTGGCTTAACGGATTAAAAATCCTAAAGTAAGGCTGCGCATCGCAACCAGTGGAGGCAGACCATTGCCAACCACCGTTATTAGCCGCCTTATCATAATCTAAAAGAAGTTCAGCAAAGTATTTCTCCCCCGACTTCCAATCAAGCAGCAAGTCTTTGGTTAAAAACATAGCTACTACCATTCGCAGGCGATTATGCATCCACCCTGTTTGCTTAAAATACCTCATCGCCGCATCAATGATTGGGTATCCTGTTTGTCCCTCACACCAAGCAACAAAATGTTCTTTTTTACCGGGCCACTTAAGATCAGTGTAATTTGTTTTAAATGCCTCTGTATCAACATGCGGGTATACATCTAAAATCATATGATAAAAATCGCGCCATACAATCTCAGAAACCCAAGTTTGCACTCCTAGATTACGAACACCTCGCACCTCCTGTATAAGTTCACGAGGTGACACCGTACCGAATCGTAAGTGCGGTGATAAAAATGAAGTGCCTTCTAAAATAGGAAAATCCCGAGTGTCTTTATATTTTTTGAT
>JBBKWS010000149.1:0-11909 GCA_037969075.1 Bdellovibrionales bacterium
ATCGAAAAAATCTTGGTTACGGATACCGTACCCTTGCACCAGGCAGCAAAAGATTGCGGTAAAATAGAGGTAGTTTCTGTAGCACCCGTGGTAGCACAAACAATTTTGCGCATCCATGGAAATGAGTCAGTTAGCGCGATGTTTTTATAGAGAGGTTAAGAGATGAGTGAAATCACATTACAAGTAAATTCTAGACAAGTTGGTAAATCAGGTAGCCGTAAATTACGAGCTACAGAATGGACTCCTGCTGTTATCTACGGTCGTGACCTTGAAAGCACGCCAATTGCTATCGAGCAAAAGTTGATAGCGAAATACCAAAAAGTATTAAGCCAAAACCCTATCTTTGTTTTAACTTCAGATGATAAAAAGTTAAACGGCTTAAATGCACTTATGAGAGAGGTTACAGTTCACCCTGTAAATAGAAAGCCCGTTCATGTTGATTTGGTAGCAATTGCTGCCAACCAAACAATTACAGTTTCTGTTACAATCGAGCTACTAGGCACTCCTAAGGGTGTTAAGGTCGAAGGTGGTAACTTATCATTTATCAATCACACAATTGAAGTTGAATGTTTACCAAAAAGTATTCCTCAGAAAATTCAGTATGATATCTCTGACTTAGGACTTGATGAAGCAGTTCACGTTTCAGATCTAACAGTACCAGAAGGCGTTATAGTGTTAACTCCTGCTGATGTAACTATTTGTAATATTCAAACTCTTAGAGAAGAAGAAGTTGCCGTTGCTGTTGCTGTTAGCCCAGCCGATGTTCCTTCTGCTACTGGTGCTCCTGATGCCGCTGCTGCATCTGCTACCGGCGCAAAAGCTGCTCCAGCAAAAGCTGCTCCAGCAAAGACTGATAAGAAGTAATTGAACTTAAATGATATAAGGAAAGGGCAGGCAACTGCCCTTTTTTATTTATGCACATGATTGTTGGACTCGGTAATCCGGGAGATAAATATAAGTATACCCGTCATAATATTGGTTTTTTAGCCATTGATGACTTATTAGAAGATTTCGACTCCCCTCCAGCAAAAACTGAAAAAAAAGCTCATGTATTTAAACTAAAACACAAAGACCAACCTGTACTCTTTGTAAAACCACAGACTTTTATGAACTTATCAGGCGAAGCTGTCGGTGAATTAATGCGTTACTACTCTGTGGAGATAGAAAACCTCTTAGTTCTGCACGATGAGGTGGATCTAGCCTATACCCATTTAAAATTTCATAAAGACAGAAGCGCTGGTGGAAATAATGGAATAAAAAGCATTATCCAACATTTGGGCACACAGAACTTTGCCAGACTAAGAATTGGCGTTGGCAGATCTTCTAATCCTGCTGTGGATACGGCAGCCCATGTATTGCAGATATTTTCAAAACAAGAGATGGAATACATGCCAGAACTTTTAGACTTATGCAGAGATGGTGTTTATACTTTTTTGACAGAAGGATTTTTAAAAGCTAGTAATAATTTTAACAATAAAAAGGTGGTTGAGTAATGGCTTTACAATGCGGAATCGTTGGACTCCCAAATGTCGGTAAAAGTACTTTGTTTAAAGCTCTTACTAAAGCGCCTGCAGAGGCGGCTAACTATCCTTTCTGCACGATTGACCCAAACGTTGGTGTTGTTCATGTACCTGATGAGCGAATTACACAAATTTGCCAATTCGTGAAACCTAAATCAATCGTTCCTACCGTTATGGAATTTGTGGATATAGCTGGCCTTGTAAAAGGAGCATCACAAGGAGAAGGCCTAGGAAATCAATTTTTAAGTCACATTAGACAAGTCGATGCCATTTTACATGTTGTTCGTTGCTTTCAAGATGAGAATATTGTCCATGTAGAAGGAAATATTGATCCTATCAGAGATATGGATGTGATTAACACTGAGTTAATGCTAGCAGATTTGGATAGTATGCTTAAACGAATTCAGAAAGTTGAAAAGTTAGCAAAATCTGGAGATAAAAAAGCCATTGTTGAATTAGCACTATACACAAAGATTAAAGATGCTCTAAATGAAGGTAAACCGGCTAGAGTGGTAGCTCCAGAATCGGAAGATGAAAAAAAATTATATAAAGAATTACACTTACTAACATCCAAAGCAGTTTTATATGTTTGTAACGTTGCCGAAGATGATATGAAAAAAGGTAATGATTTTAGTAATAATGTAGCTGCACGCGCAAAAGAAGAAGGTAACGAGTCTATTATTATCAGCGGGGCTATCGAATCCGAACTTTCACAACTAAGTGATGAGGAGAGAGCTGAATATCTTCAAAGTCTTGATATTACAGAACCAGGGGTTCAGCGTTTAATCAAGTCGGCTTACAAGTTATTAGGTCTTGAAACTTATTTTACCGCTGGTGAAAAAGAAGTTCGCGCATGGACAATTTTGCATGGTACAAAGGCACCCCAAGCTGCCGGAGTTATTCATACTGATTTTGAACGTGGCTTTATTCGCGCCGAAACTTACCACTGTACAGACCTATTTGAATTTAAATCCGAGCAAGCCATCAAAGAAGCCGGCAAGTACCGGTCTGAAGGTAAAGAATATGTGGTAAAAGATGGTGATGTATTGTTATTTAGATTTAATGTCTAGACAAAGGGCTAACGTCTGATTGTAGCCCACAAAACATAGATGTATTCTTATAAAAAGGACGTCTATGAATTGGCAAAATTGTATTGAGCATTCAATTAAGTTTAAACTCCCTCCACCGGAATCTTACTTTCAAAAGTTAAAATCTCATGATGTGGGCTATGAGGGACAAAGCATACTTCTACTAACAGCTAACAATGGAAAGCTTGCGTTTGAGTTTGCTAAACGCGGACTGCATGTGACTGCCATAGATCAGTCCTCTGATTTCATTGAAGAGGCAAAGCAGCAGGCGGCGAAAAAAAATTTAAAAATAAATTTTAAACATTGTACCGCTGAAGACATTACATTGGATGCTCATAGTTATGATATTATCTTAATTCATCAGGGTTTAAAATATCTTCATATACCAAAGATACTCACTGAGGCCAGAAGACTTTTAACTCCTGGGGGCGCTCTAGTCACATCTCACCTTAGATGGTTACCAAGGCTAGACATCGTAGCCAAAAAAAGTGAAGAGATTATTTTAAAGTATAATTCTAAGTGGGAAAATTTTGATTTTACCGGGGAAATATATCCTATGCCCAAGTGGGCCGAACAACACCTACAGCTTAGAGGGATGTTCTTTTATGATGAAAGTTTAATTTTTACTCAAGAGGACTGGATTGGCAGATTAAAAGCTAGTGGCAGTTTGTGTGGAATTCTATCCAGATCAAAACTTTTGGATTTCGAAAAAGACTTAACTGATGTCCTAAGTGAAATTAAAGATGGTGAGCTAGAAATTAGACACAGGATTGACGCTCATATTTTTCAATTTAAATAACCATGGCAAAAAAGAGAAAGAAATTTAATATATATTATCTAATACTGGGCCTAGCTATTGGTGTGCTTGGCCTAAATGTTTTAATAGGAGTAGTTAGAAAACCCGCACACCTATTAAATCCTATTTCAAAGTTTTTTTACAAAGTGCCATCACAGACATGGCAGTCGTACAAAACAGAATTTAAACAGTATGAAACAGATATTATCGACGCATCATTTTTGGCAGCCCTTGCGCAAACTGAAAGCTCAGGAAATCCAATCGCAACTGCATATTGGCATTTTTCATTCAAGCAAGATATACTCTCGATCTTCCAACCAGCCTCTTCATCTATAGGGCTTTACCAGATGACACTTGATACGTTTAAAGATGCCAAGCGATTTTGTTTTTCAGAAGATGGAATAGACGTCGACCAAAACCGTTCCAACCTCAAAGCATGTTGGAGAAATAATTTTAGATTTCGCTTCTCTGCAGCTGATTCAATTCAGCTAACAAGTGCAAGACTAGATTATTACACTAAAACGGCAATTTCTAACTACAAAAAAACTTTATCTAAGACTACTAAGCAACAATTAGCAGCTATCATCCAACTTTGCGGACCTGGACGAGCTAAAGATTTTATTAACGGCGGCTTTTCTACTAAACGAATGAGACCATGCGGGTCGCATTCTGTATCAAATTATGTATCTCGTGTTTTTAAATATAAGAAGGTTTTTGCGTCTTTAGATTAGCGATTTTTTAACTGTGGATCAAAAGCATCTCTCAAACCATCACCCAATAAATTAAATGATAAAATCACAACGTATAGGGCTACGCCTGGCGAGATAATTAAATGTGGATATGTACGTATAGCGCGCCACCCATCATTGGCAAGCACGCCCCATGAACTATACGGAGGCTGTAAACCCAGGCCAATAAAACTTAAAAAGCTTTCAA
Organism: Bdellovibrionales bacterium; assembly: GCA_037969075.1. Classification (GTDB taxonomy): domain Bacteria; phylum Bdellovibrionota; class Bdellovibrionia; order Bdellovibrionales; family UBA840; genus JAGRAL01. The sequence continues at coordinate 4,341 of JBBKWS010000149.1, forward strand.
ATAAAATATTAGCTGGAATCTGAAACGTTAGCGTAACAATGATCGGTCCTAAAATATTAGGCAGGATATGTCTTAATATTATTGAAAATCCTCCTACACCAATTGATTGTGCTGCTTCTACATATAACATTTCTTTTGTCTGTAGAACCTGGCCACGAACCAACCTGGCTACCCCTACCCAACCCACAACCGTGAGCGCTAAAAAAATACCAGTAAGCGCTTTATATTTTGGATCATCAAATATATCAAAAGAGTTAAAAATAACCATTACTAAGATAAGCAGCACTAGTGTTGGGATAGCATATATTAAATCTACAAATCGCATCATTAATGAATCTACCCAACCACCAAACCAACCAGATATAGCACCGTAAATTACACCCATAATAAGGGAAACGATAGAGGTAAAGAAACCCACTGCCATAGAAACTTGTGCACCATGGATCAAACGAGATAACATGTCTCTACCTAAGCCGTCAGTACCAAGAACATGTGGGTAGCCAAAAGATTGATACATATTTCCTATGTCTTGCTTAGTAAAAGAAAATGGAGATATCCACTCTGCAAAAACAGCAACAAGCGTAGTAACAACAATAATTATTGTAGATATGAGTGCTGCTTTATTCTTAAATAAACGTCTGAGTGCATCTTTATATAAACTATTACTTTTTTTTTGTGTCATGATAGTTTAATCCTTGGATCGACAATAGCGTATAACAAATCAACAATTAAATTTGCTGCTACTAGTATTGCTGAATACAAAAGGGTTAATCCCAAAATCAGCGGATAGTCTCTGTTACTTACACTTTGTACAAAGTGTTTACCCATTCCTGGTACAGCGAAAATAATTTCAATCACAAATGTTCCTGAAAGGAGCCCAGCAATTAGTGGTCCAGACATCGTTAGCACGGGTATTAAAGAGTTGCGCAGCACATGCTTATATAGCACTACCTGCTCAGAGAGCCCTTTGGATTTAGCTGTACGTATAAAATCTGATCTAATAACATCTAGAACACTAGATCTTGTAAGCCTTGCAATGACAGCAGCTGGCCTTATCCCTAAAGTTATGACCGGCATAATATAATAAATTGGTCCATCCCAAAGTGCAGGCGGGAGCCACCCAAGCCAAAAGCTAAAAATAATAATTAATATGGGTGCCACTAAAAAGCTAGGTAGCGCTACCCCACTGTTGGCGATGAACATGAGGAAAGAATCCCACCACGTATTGTGTCTTGCCGCCGCATACAGACCAAGCGGGATACCAAATAAGTAGGCAATGATTAATGAATAAAACCCCAGTTTGAAAGACGCGGGAAACGACTCAGTAATAATATCACTTACACTTCTACCGATGTATTTATAAGAATACCCTAAATCACCTCTGAATAAGTCAGTAATATAAATTAGATATTGCTGCACTAAAGGTTTATCAAGGTTATATTTGGCATTTATATTCGCCATAATTTCAGGTGGAAGCGCCTTATCTGAGTCAAAAGGCCCGCCAGGAATTGTGCGCAAAAGTATAAATGTAACCGAAGCAATTACAAATACTGTCAAAAAGGCTTCAAAGGTTCGCTTGGTTACAAAAACAGCCATTTTTTGTTTTACAACTACATGAATAAAACCAACTAAAGCAGTTACCCATAGTAAGTGAAACGTTATCTCAACAATTAAACCCTCTAGCTGTAGAAGGTCTAATGCTATCGTTTGAAAAACTAGATAAGCTAAGAGATAACCAATCACGCGTCCCATGCTATTTTTTAAATCTAACTTTGTGGTACGGAAGATTGTTTAGCACATTAGCCGGATAATTTTCAACTCTATCAGAAACCAAATAGTGATGTACTGATGTAAAGAGAGGAATAGCAGGCACATCATCTTCCACTAAGATTTTTTGAGCCTTTTGGTAAATACCACGGCGCTTTTCTTTATCTAACTCAGAAGCAGCTTGAGTGATCAACTTGTCGTAATCTTTATTTTTCCATCTGCTACGGTTATTTTGAGAGCTAGAAATCATCAAATTTAAAAAGTTATCCGGGTCTGGATAATCAGCAACCCATCCCATTCTAAACATAGAGTGGGCATCCGCTTTTAAATTAGATAGATATACTTTCCACTCTTCATTTTTTAACTCTAAATTAATGCCTAAGTTTCTTTTTAACTGTGCTTGCACATTTTCAGCAACTTTTTGGTGATTTTCATTTGTGTTAAATGCCAAAGTTAAACGAGGTACCTTTGCAGAATCACTGTAGCCTGCTTTTTTTAGAAATTCTTTTGCCTTCTCTATATCAAAATCTAATCCAATATCTGGTTCATAACCAAACATCCCTGATGGTACCCATGACTTTAATGGAATGTCTTGTGAACCCATTACTTCCACAATTTCTTTTTTATCAATTGCGTGCGCAATCGCTTTACGTAAATTTACATTGTTAAAAGGAGGTTTCTCAATATTGAACCCGTAGTATTGTAGCACCAAGAAACTATGCTTTCTATGTTCAGGTCTTTTTGTTAAAGATGCCATTTCTGACTTTGGCAACTCATCTAGGGCATCTAATTTTCCAGCATCAAAAAGATTAATGGCTGTCGATAACTCAGAAATCATATAATAAATTACGTTTTTAAGAACAGCTGGCTGTCCATGGTACTTATCATTTCTTTCCATTACTAATGCCTTATCATGATCCCATACTTTTAAAGTATAAGGTCCAAGTCCAACAAAGTTGTCGGCATCTGTCCACTTATCACCAAACTTTTCAATCAAATCCTGGCGAACCGGAAATGTCGACGTATGAGTTAATAAGTAAGGAAAAAAGCTCATCGTGTTTTCTAGCTGCACTTCAATAGTTTGATCATCGATAACTTTAATGCCTAATTCAGCTGCGTCTTTTACTTCACCCTTGCTAAACTTCTCACCGTTCTTAATATTATATAAAAAGTAAGCGTACTCTGAAGCTGTTGAGGGGCTTAGTAATCGTACCCAACCATCAACAACGTGTTTGGTAGTCAAAGGTACACCATCAGACCAAGTGACATTTTTACGTAAAGTAAAAGTCCAAGTTTTTGCATCTTTCGATGAAGTCCACTTTTCTGCTAGCCCTGGTTGAAGACTTAACTCTGGATCTTCAAAATTATATTCTGTTAAACCTTCCATTAAGTTATCAACAATTCTAGACGAAGTTGTGTCTGTTGACTTGTTCCAATCAAGTGTTGGTGGCTCAGAGGCTATATGCACTCTAAGAGTGTCATTAAGCTCAAGACCGTAATCAATTTTTGATGCTTTTCGTGTACAAGACACTGCTACTAATAAGCTGACAACTACCAAAGATATTATTTTTTTCATGATCCCTCCACTGGCATCACAATGGAATAGCGAATGGCGGAGAAGGAGTCAACAAAACGCTTAAGCTATCAAAATGAAAGAAGTTTTTAAGTTTTCAGCAGAGGCATATTGTCTCTGAATAAATTTCGTTTTAGGGGTTCTGGTCCCGATTCGCCCCCAGTTATGCCGGTAGTTTGGGCGTTTTAAGTTTGGATTTCGACTTGTGCACTAAATGAATACTTCTGAGATTAACGCGTAGCAAATACTACCACTCTTCTCTTGTAGGCGCGCGCCCCTCAAACTTGTAAGCAACAGGTTCGCTGAGCCATGCCATTTTTGGCTCATTAGAATCGTAAAGCTTAGAATATATATAATAGTTTTGCGTTACTTTTTTTACGTAATTTCTGGTTTCAACAAATGGAATATGCTCAATAAATTCATCCATATCCAAACCGCCAAAAGATTTTACCCAAGACTTCACTCTATGAGGACCAGCATTATAGCCAGCTGCCGCAAGAGGTAACTGATTAGAGAACATGTGGTAGAGTCTTGCTAAGTAAGAAGTTCCATAACCTAAATTTACGGCTGGAGACAATAAGTCTTCTATGACGTGAGGTTTGTTTTGCGATCTGGCAACCTTCTCTGCCGTATACGGCATTAATTGCATCAACCCAAGTGCGCCGACTGGTGACTTAGCATCTTCTTTAAAATTACTCTCTGCTCTAACAATAGACCATACAAAATGTGGATCAATATTATTCTCTTTTGAAGCTTGTACCACCGTGGTTTTATACGCCTCGGGAAATGCGCCCTGCCATAAATCTTTTGCCGTTACCATCCCATACTTATATCTATCTTTAGCAAATAGATTTGAGGCAATATGAGAGATGCGATTATAAGCCTCGATTTTTTTATACGTTCCCATTAAGGTTCGTAACTCTAAAGGGTTCTTAGTTGAGCGCTCGGTGTAATAAAGCTCCCACTTAGCAAGGTCATTATACCCTAATCTAATTAAATCATTGGCTCTTGAAAAATAACGATTCGCTGTTGAGTTTGAAAACTCAGTAATCACCTTCGCTTTTTGGTCACTACTCTTAATAGAATTAATCCCAGTTGCAATGATACCTTCCATCGCCTTCTCATCTTTAGCGCTTATCGCAGTCTCTTCTTCTTCATCAATTTGCTCTGCATCAGCCACCTCATCAATTTGCTCGACACTCTCTTCAGATTCTTCGGCTTCTGTTTCAGTTGTAGCTGCAATTGCATCATCTGTTTTATCAGCCACCGTTTCTTCTACGGCGGTTTCTGAACTAGCCATTTGCCTCATATCAGTTTTTACATTTAATTTTCTTAACCTCTCAATTGCTGCTATTGAGTAGAAACTTGGCGACTTTGGGTTAATCAATGTCTGAAATAATTTTTGAGCGTTCTTATTATCATCAAGATGATAATAAGTCATCGCTTTCCAATAGATAACTCTATCTTGTTTATTCATATTACGAAAACGCTTTAATCCATCAAATGCTACGAGCGCACCTTTGTAATCTTTCTTTAAATAACGAATCCACGCCTGATGCCAATATGCATCTCTAGTAAGACCTGATCTAGAATACTTCTCAATAAACTCTTCGAACTTTCTTCCGGCTCCATCATAATCTTGAAACTGATAACTTAAAAACGCAGCTTGGTATAAAGCAAATCTACCAGACTTTGAATTCTTTCGTAATTTATGCGCTTTATAGTAAGCCCCAACTGCCGTTTGAAACTCTCCAGATCTTACTGCTGCTTTTGCAAGTAACAATAGGTAGTCGTAATTATTTTGATAACCTGTATAGTAAGGGGCCAAAATTTGAAATGCTTCAACCGTATAGCCTTCTAGAATATAAAAATGAGATAACAGTAAGTCTGTTTGGTACTTTGATACTTTTGCATATTTTTCTATATATTGATCTAATTCAATTTTTGCCTTATCTGATAAACCACTAAGAACCAAGTTTAAGATTCTTCTTTTTTGGTCTGCCTGACTAACCGGGCACGGTAATTTAACCTTTCCGAACAATAGAGAGTTTGGATCTAGTGTCCAGTGCTGAACCTCTGCATACTGAGGTTTTCTAGAGTATAACTTACGAACCCAAACGCATGCTTTTGATGCTGGCCCGCTTTCTACATTGGCTTTAATTAAATTCCATAAAACTTCTGGGTAAGAAAAATCACTTCTAGTTCTACGCTCTAGGTATGTTAATGCAATTTTTGCATCTCTATATTTTTTTTCTTCAATTAGAATTTTTGACAGCTCTAGTTGCGCATCTTCTTTTAAATACGATTTAGGTTTTCTTTGAATAATTTTAATAAACTCTAATTTTGCGCCTTCTTTTTTACCACTTCTGGCAAAAGACTTACCTAGGTAAAAAAGTGCAGGCTCAGTTGCAGCAAAGCCTAAGCGTATAGCTTCACTTAAATTAGTTTGGGCTAAATCATCCTTACCAATTTCATAAAACTTCACTCCAAGTCCAAAATGTAGAATACCTTTTTCAGATGGTACTAAATTTTCAATTTTCTTCTCATATGGAGTAAAGACTTCAACCTTGTCCGATTTTAAACGAACTTGACGGAAGTCTTCAATTACATCAGCTTGCGCAGACGCAGCAATTAATATCGGAAAAAACAGTATTAGGGATTTTATTTGTATGGCCATCTATTTAATGATAGCAAACATTCATGGCAAAAATGAAGGTCAAAACGATATATTCCTGTCAAAATTGTGGGGCCCAGTATCCAAAGTGGATGGGAAAGTGCTCTGAATGTAATCAATGGAACACTGTAGTCGAAGAAACGACTAAGAGCCAAGCTCCAGACCAAAGAGGCTGGTCTATTGGCCTAGATAAAGGGCGCCAGAAATCTGTACCCTTGAATCGCCAAATCCAGGCCGAAGTACTAGACAGATTTCCAACCAGCTACAACGAGCTAGACCGAGTGCTAGGTGGCGGCGTTGTCCCAGGTAGCTTTATACTATTAGGCGGAGACCCGGGAATTGGCAAATCCACCCTTTTAATGCAAGTGGCAGGCGGGTTAACTAAGGTCAAACGAAAAACTTTATACGTGTCTTCTGAAGAAAGTGTTTCTCAAACTGCCATGCGTGCACAACGACTTGGAGTAAACTCAGAATTAGTAGAGGTTGCTTCAGAAAATAATTTACAAACCATTATTGATTTAACAAATGACTTAAAGCCCGATGTATTAGTAGTCGATTCAATACAAACCGTTTATATGCCAGAAATTAGTTCGGCCCCAGGTTCAGTATCACAAGTTAGAGAGTGTGCCGGAAGCCTAATGATGCTAGCCAAAGCAAAAAATATTTGCGTTGTTTTAATTGGTCACGTTACAAAAGACGGCAGCATTGCCGGACCAAAAGTTTTAGAACATATGGTTGATACAGTTTTATCATTTGAAGGTGATACGAACTATCAGTTTAGATTGGTTAGATCATTAAAAAATCGTTTTGGACCAGCTAATCAGCTGGGTGTATTTCAAATGTTTGGCTCTGGTCTTGCTGAGGTTGATAATCCATCAGAAATGTTTTTAGAAAATCGTGATGGGGATGCTATAGGCGCTACTGTTTTTGCTTGCATGGAAGGACAACGGCCCTTTTTGTGTGAAATCCAATCTTTAGTTACCTTTACGCCGTTAAATATTCCAAGGCGCACCACGATTGGTTTACCAAATAATCGCATTCATTTATTAACAGCTGTGATTGAAAAGTATATGAATATTAATTTAAGTAACCAAGATGTTTATGTAAATATTGTTGGTGGTCTGCGAATAGAAGAGCCCGCATCAGACTTAGCTATCCTTGCAGCCATGGTATCTTCTGAGGGCAATCAAAACTTACCGACAAAATCATGCTTTTTTGGAGAAATCGGCCTTACAGGTGAGATCAGAGCGGTACCTTTTGCTGATGTTAGGTTACAAGAAGCTGTGAAATTAGGTTACAAAAACTTTTTTATCCCAAAATCAAACCAAAAACATGTAACAGAAATTGCTAAGGATAAAAGTGTTACAATTACTTATCTAGGCCACGTTAGAGAAGTAAAACAGTTAGTAGGAAAAAACTCTTATAAACCTAAAGCAAAAACATTAGATTTATGAAGACTGCCATACTCATCACAAATCTAGGAACACCTAAAACATCAAGTCTTGCGGATGTAAAAACGTATCTATCTGAATTTTTAATGGATCCAGATGTTATA
>JBBKWS010000150.1:0-9135 GCA_037969075.1 Bdellovibrionales bacterium
CAACCAGCACTTTCAGTGATATACATTTCTGTCGCACCAACTGATACTAAAGATAAACTCACTTCAGCTAAACTTGTATATTGTTCGCCTCTATTAATAATAAGACTAGAAGCTCCTACCGGTAAAAATGCATCAAATACAAAGCTTAATACTTCTATAGTTCCACATGTGTTTACTGCTTCTACGCGACCACTGTGGCGACCAAGTTGGGCCACTGTATAAGATGCAGAATTTCCTGTTAAAGCAGCTACCGTTCCATCTGGTTTTTGAATAAACCAGCTCACTTCGCCTTCTTCATAATTTAACGAGATAGCTTGTCCAAGCTCTACTAAACTTGGAGGAGCTACGAAATCAGCCAAAACTGAATCAGGACAAGCGCCAGGAGGATTTACTCCAGATCCGCCCTCTTTTCCTTTTGAGAATTTCAAGTCATTAGTACACCCGATTAAAGATACACCTAGCAGCAATGATAAAAGAATGTGGTTAATAGACATGGATCCCCCGTCACCCTATATAAGAGCACATGCCGTACCAACTTTAGTCCCCACACTTTTGAGAAAAGTGCTTGAATCTGTACACGCTGAATTCTGTGTAAAAAGAAATGACAAAAAAAAGATAAAACAAACCTACCTAAAGTCTCTTATAATTTAATTAATCAGTATAACGGTTTAAAATAAGACATGGCAGTAGCCAGGTTAGGTTAATAATAGTTTTGTATTTTTAGATTATTGAAAAACTATTGAACAATGAAGTTGGTAAAGTAAATACCTTTAATAACGCCTGAACGCAGGTACTGATTCAAAGCTACAGTGATTTGATCTTTAAGTATGAGTTTACCCTGTATACTTTCTAATTCTTGATATGATTTTTCATTTAATATTCTTACGATCTTATCTCTTGTCTCTGTAGTTTTACTAATAACCTCTTCATACCCAATCTCACTTAACATTTCTAAAGAAAGTTCTAGTTGAATGGTTTTCGAAGGCTTACCTGTAAGATTAATTACAAAGGGATCCATAGTATATACAATAGGCTTATCTTCAAAATACCTAATTCTCTCTACATATTTTTCTTTTTCAATTTTTTCAGCCAATGGGTCTGCGACATAACCTATACTATTTTTATATATGACAAAACCAGCCGCACCTGCTCCACCCACATTGACCACAACAAATAGCAATACCAATAACTTCTTCCAGTTTCTCGGTGGTTTCTCTGTTAGATCATCAGTTTTTACTTGTTCTTCAGCCATACATTAGGACTATCGGCTAAGTACTAACTAGACTAAAGTATTTTTACTCTGCAAAAAGTCAGATAATGAGACATTTTTTGATGAACTTTTTTACAGCAACTGCCGATGACTTCTATAGTTGACAAGAGGTCGTGGGTTTTATTGAATGGAACTAGGAATACATAGATGATATTTTACCAACTTCTCATTTTGATATTTAATTATGCAATCGCTGCAGAATCAGCCCCTAGTGGAATCTGGTCGGGCTCAGCTGGTAGTTACTATCCCCCTTATGTATTAACTGTCGATAAAAGTCGCAAAAAATTATCTGTATGGAAAACTGACAAGTATCCATACCAACTACTAAAAGAATACGATAGTGACCAAGGTGAGAATGCCGGAGCTAAGATGGCAACAGGGGATAAAAAAACGCCGGAAGGTATTTACTTCTTTAATGAGCAAAAAGATGGTCACAAGGTAAACTTCGATCTATATGGGGTTCGAATTTTTACCATGAACTACCCCAACCTTTTCGATAAAAGAGCTGGTAAAACAGGTTATGGTATATGGCTACATGCTGTACCAGATACAGTACCTTTAAGCCGTGGATCTAAAGGTTGTGTTGTTATTAGGAATAATGACATTTTAGAGGTCAGCAGCAATATCACTTTAGAAAAAACACCGATCCTTGTATTCAACCAGTTAAATATGCTGTCTATAAAAGACCATGAAAAATCCACTGCAGCAGTAGAGTCTTTCGTTAAATCTTGGCAGTCGGCATGGGAGACAAAAGATCTTGCTACATATATGGGGCACTATGGGGAAGATTTTTACTCTTTAAGAATGAATAAAAACAAGTGGCAAGACTATAAGAAAAAATTAAATTCGATGTACGAAAAAATCAGCGTTAGCTTTTCAGATCCGGTTATCTATGAAGTGGATGGAAATATACTAGTGCGCAGTTTACAGCACTACTCCTCTGATCAGCATGAGGATTTTGGAGAGAAGTTTTTATATATTAAACGTAAGTTAGATGGAGGCTTTAAAATTGTAGCTGAAGAATGGATGCCTGTAGAAAAAGATATCGTACAGGCAGAACTCGGAGCTAATAGCTTTTTCTCTAAGACAAGATCTATCAGCTCTTCAGAGCACACTAATTAAGAGTTGTATCCTCATCCACATTTATCTCCATAGGACGAGCTTTGTCAGATGAATCTGTAAGAGTTTTTAAGTACTCTTGATATTCTTTTTCTGTAATTACACCACGTTTGATGTTCCAGTTAATCAATCTTGAATCGAATTTTTGTCTGTCTAAAGCTTTATTGTGCTTCATATTTTGCTCCTCTTAGTGCCAATACTTTTTAGAGTCATCATCTTCTTTATCGTTATCTATCACCAATTGAAGTTTCGGTCTATTTTTACTTCGCTTAAATATTGGCTTATTTTGACGTTTGAGCGTCCAAAACCACAGGAATATCAGGCCAGATATAATACCACCAATATGAGCTAAATTTGCTACACCACTTCCGCCCTTAAGCATCATCAGTAGCTCCACAACCCCTATAATGATCACAAAAACCTTAGCCTTCATTGGAAAGATCATTAAAAAGTACATGACTCTCTCACCAAAAAGTACCCCGTAAGCTAATAAAAGTCCAAAAATCGCCCCACTGGCGCCTACTACAGGGACAAACGCCATCTCAAGTTGATAACCGAATGCAAACAATACAGCATAACCAAAGATATAGATTATGCCCGCACCAATGCCACAAAAAAAGTAGTAAAATAAGAAGGTCTTAGAGCCCCACTTTAATTCCAGCTCTGAACCAATAAACCACAGCAAGAGCATATTGAATGCAATGTGCAGAATATCCAAGCTGTGTAAAAACATATAAGTAAAGATTTGCCAAAAATGGAACTTCATTAAAAAAGAAGCTGGAACAAGACCAAAAAATGAAATCATGTTTAATTCTGGAAGAAAAAAGCCTTCTAAAATCAATTGTAAGCCTATCCATACGATAGCATTAATAATGATGAGTTTTTTTACCATAGGCGTAAACGGTGGCTGCGCCATGGAATATTGACCGCGATTCATGCCTTAAGAATCTCCCATTTTTTCACTAAACTCAATTAATACTCCCCCACTAGACTTTGGATGTAAAAACACAACTTTACAGTTGTGAGCTCCAAGACGAGGGACTTCATTGATAAATTGAGCGCCTGACTTTTTTACTTGAGCAACGACTGCCTCAATATTTTTCACTCGGTAACACATATGATGTATACCAGGCCCTCTTTTTTGTAAAAACTTAGTAATTGGACTGTCATCACTCATTGGCTCAAGTAATTCTACACTTACATTATTCGCTAAAGTTAAAAAGCAGGTTCGAACTTTCTCACTTGGCACTTCTTCAATGTGGTGAGATGGAAATCCTAATGCTTGATAAAATGGAAGTGCTTTCTCAATACTTTCAACTGCGATGGCAACATGATCTAAATCAAATTTTGAAAAATCAATCACTTTACTTTCCTCATCGCTTTTTGGATTTTAGGCTGTAATCTTGCATATGTTTCATCTAAATTTTCAGTGAATACTCTTGTCTTTGCAATTTGCGGAAAGAAGTTACAATCCCCCACCCATCTAGGAATCAAATGGTAATGAATATGATTGGGTATGCCTGCTCCTGCAGCTCTCCCCAAATTGATTCCCATGTTTAATCCCTGGCACTGGTACTCGTCTTCTAATACCGCCAAACATTCTCTAATTGCTAGTTGTACGAGTAAATATTCTTTTTTGGTTAAACTCCACAGGTCTCCCTTGTGTTTTGTGGGCATCACCATCATGTGACCAATGTGGTATGGATATTTATTTAAAATAACCATAAAGGTGGCATTTTTAAATAAGACTAAATTCTCAAAACTTGGTTTATTGGTTTTTGCCGCACAGAAAACACAAAACCTAAGCTTCTTACCGCCGTGATAAGCTTTTCTTGCAGGATTAAATAATTGCCCTCTATCCTTGGGCCAACCGCTTTTGTTCATTAAAAGTCCTTTTACTTAAGGTATTGTGGCATTAAATATAAAGGTTTACCAAATAAAGCTAATGGTAAAATGGCATTCATGTTCTCATTGATCTGGCTTCCAGGAAACAAGCTCTTGCCTTTACCAATCCACGACATAAACTCTTTTTCTGTTTGTCTTGGGCGAAATAGCTTTGCATTTTTTAAACCTGTCATTTCTTCTAACTGTCTAATCGCATCAGTTTCTGTTCCGATATTATCAGCAAGACCTAATCGCACACCCATCTCGCCCGTTAAAATTCGACCATCAGCGATAGCATCTACCTGATCTTGGTGAAGTTTACGTCCTTTTACAACGGCCGCTTTAAACTGTTCTTGCACTTCGTTGATTAAAATTTGTAGTAATTGTTTTTCATCTTCGCGCATAGCTCTAGTATCTGTCCCCGTGCTCTTGTATGCACCAGTAGTTAGAGCGTAGCGTTGAATCTTTGCCCAAGAATATAAGTCAGACAGATTAGCAAATTCCATAATCACACCGATCGATCCCATCAATGTTCCTGGATTCACAAAAATTTTATCTGCCGCAGATGCAACGTAGTAGCCACCACTAGCCATCAACGCGTTCGCTGAAACAACAACTGGTTTTTTTAACTCTTCACGAATCCGTAAAACCTCAGCATAGATTTCTTGTGATGGGCCCACAACTCCACCCGGAGAATTTATCCTCAGAAGGACACCTTTAATTTTATCTTCTTTAGCATAAGCTCTTAAGTCTTCAAGGATATCAGCCCCATCAATTATCACGCCTTCTAATTCTACATAAAGAATTGAATCGTCACTAACGTTTGCTGAATCAGTGGAAGCTAAACGGCCTACTGTTGTCGTGACCATATAAACACATGAACCTAAAAATAAAAATATCGACATTGAAAATAAAAACCATGGATTTCGTAACATGCACTCACCTCTTTTAGAAACTTATTTTAAGAAATTAAACGGAAATATAAAATGGATTTTTTTACATGAGAAACGGTGAATCAAAAAAAAGGGCCCCGTCAGGGCCCTATTCGTTTCTACTCTTCTTTTAAACCTTTTAAGGTATCTGCAAACAGATCACCCATTGTGGTTTTAGAAGTAGACTTAGCTTTTTGAACATATTCTTCTACATCAGCTTTATTTTCACGCAACTTAACAAGTTTAGCGCTCAATCCAATCTTACGAGAAGTTTGATCGATCATGATCACTTCAGCTCGCATAGTATCTCCAGCTTTAACTACATCTTCTGGCTTATCTACACGGTCTGTTGATAATTCAGAGATATGGATTAAACCTTCGATTTCAGGCGCTAACTCAACAAATGCACCAAAATCTGCTGTCTTCACAACTTTTACATCGTGTTGAGAGCCAATTGGAAATTGGTTTTCTACATCTGCCCATGGATCAGCTTCTAATTGCTTAATACCAAGACTGAATCGCTCATTCTCAGCATCTACACCAAGAACAACAGCTTTCACTTTTTGTGCTTTAGCAAATAACTCTGATGGATGATTTACACGTTTCGTCCAAGAGAAATCAGAAATGTGAACTAGTCCATCAATTCCGTCTTCAACGCCAACGAATACACCGAAATCAGTGATTGATTTAACTTCACCTTCAATGATTGTACCTGGTGGATAAGAGTTCTTTAACTCATCCCAAGGATTTGGCTGAAGTTGTTTCATCCCTAAGCTAATTCTGCGATTTGCAGAGTCAATCTCGAGAACCACCACTTCTACATCGTCACCTGCATTGATTAATTGTGAAGGATGTTTCACACGTTTCGTCCAGCTCATTTCACTTACGTGAATTAAACCTTCAACACCCTCAGAAATATCCATGAAAGCACCGTAGTCAGTTAAGCTAACGATTTTTCCACGTAATTGTGTACCACGAGGATAATGCTTTTCTACTTGTTCCCAAGGATCATCTGTAAGTTGTTTTAAGCCTAAGCTTACGCGTTCTTTTTCATTATCAAATTTTAATACTTTAACTTGGATTTCATCCCCTACATTTACTAACTCAGACGGATGCTTTATGCGGCCCCAGCTCATATCAGTAATGTGTAGTAATCCGTCCATACCACCTAAATCAATAAATGCACCGTAATCAGTAATATTTTTTACTGAACCAGTAACACTTTGACCTTCTGTCATATTTTCAAGGGTATTAGAACGTAAGCTTTCTCTTTCTTCTTCAAGAAGAACTCTACGAGAAAGAACAATGTTTCCACGTTTTTTGTTAAACTTAATTACTTTAAATTTAAATTTCTTTCCAATAAAAGTATCTAAATTACGAATTGGACGTAGATCGATTTGACTGCCTGGCAAGAATGCTTTTACGCCGATATCAACGCTTAAGCCACCTTTTACTTTTGCAATCACTACACCTTCTACTACTTCTTCGCTTTCAGCAGCGCGAGAGATGTCTTCCCATGCTCTAAGCATGTCTGCTTTGTCTTTAGATAGTACAACCATACCGTTGTCATTTTCTAATTTAACGATACAAACTTCGATTTTATCTGCAACATTTACAGAGTGAGTTCCATCAAAGCTCTTAAATTCAGATAAGTTTACAATACCTTCTGATTTATAGTTAATGTCCACGATTACGTTTTCTGCATCCATAGATAATACAGTTCCAGAAACTACATCACCTAAGTTAATCGCAACACTCTTTCCATTTTTAGACAGTAGATCTTCAAATGAACCGATGCTTGGATCTGCATCGAATCTGCCAGGATTGGCTTTTACATCGCTGTCCTCAGCATCTAATGCCTCAAGAACTTTCTGACGCGTAATCTGCGCCTTGGTTAAATTTTTATCTTGTCTTTGTGTATTCAAAAAATACCTCCTAAAAGAACAATGGTCGACAAAACCGCTGCTCTAAACTAACGGCCTCCCAATGGGGGTTTCCACATTTGAGATGGTTCTCCATTTATAGAGAATGGGTCAGTAAAGTCAAAGGATTATTACCTCTAATTTCCCTCTGTAAAGTCAGGTAAAATTTAAATATGTAGCTGGGATCTAATGATTTTCTCTACTTGCACTACTACCTCTGATAGGTTCAACTCGCTAGTATCAATTACATGAGCATTTTCGGGTACTTGCAAAGGGGACACCTTTCGGTCGGTATCTCTTTGGTCTCGCTCTTTTTGTGCATAAGCGATACTCTCGGCATCTTCACCTTTTTCCATAGCACGTCTTTGCGCACGGTTTTCTTGGTCTGCCGTTAGATATACTTTTACAAGTGCCTCTGGAAACACAACCGAGCCACAATCTCTGCCTTCAGCGATAAGACCTGCGCCATTCGCCGCACAACTTCTTTGTGCTTCTAATAAACTCTCTCTTACCTTTGGATATTGAGAGACTTTACTAGCTAAAGTTCCTACAGACTCACTGTGAGCCTCTAGTGTTACGTCTTTATTTTTAAAATAAACTAGCGTGCGCTCAGGATCCAAACGAACCTGCCAAATATCTCTCTGCCCAGCAAGCTTGGCAAGTGAACCTTCATCATTAAAATCATACTTAAGCTCGTTAGCAACATAAGCTAATCCACGATAAAATGAACCGGTAGAAACCCAGGCCCAACCTAGCTTTCTAGCCACCTCTCTGCTTACTGAAGATTTTCCAGACGCTGCGGGACCATCAATTGTAATCACCGTCACACTCCCCTACCTTTTCGAAAAAATTTCCCCAATCCATTTCATAGCAATTTCATTTTCAGCTTTCAACCCTACACTGATCCGAAGATGATTTGGTAGGCTATATGGCATTAGTGGTCGTAAAATTAAACCCTTTTTGAGTAGTCCCTGAGCAATGGGGGCCGCAGGTCCTGCACAATCAAAGAGCATAAAGTTTGCTTCTGATGGATAGGCCGTAATATTTAGTTTTTTAAATTCTTGGGTCAAGTAGTCAAGCCCACTCCAAACCAGGTCTTGCGACGCCCTCACATACTCATGATCATCGATGGCCGCAAGAGCTGCCACTTGCGCTAAAAAGTTAATGTTAAACGGGGTACGCACCCGGTGTAGATAATTTAGGTATTCTGGTCGTCCCACTAAATACCCAATACGTAAACCAGCTAAACCGTAGACTTTACTAAGAGTGCGGCATAAAATTATATTAGAGTAATCTCTGTAATATTCAATCCCATTTGGATAATCTTTAGCTCTGACAAATTCTATATATGCTTCATCCAAAACAATCATTACATCATCACGGTTACCAAAATCTTTTAAAAATTCCTCGAACTCTGTTTTATTAAAATAAGAGCCTGTTGGATTATTTGGGTTTGGTAAAAATATTATTTTATGCTTTGGAGTCCAATATTTTTTGAAGGCTTTTAAATCAATTTTTAAATCACTTGTTGCAGGAACATTCGTAATTTCAATTCGGCTAGCTCCTGCTCTCACCCCGTAAGCGGCAAAGGCGTATTGAGAGGTTAAAACTTTATCACCTGGATTACAAAAAACTCGGATTAATAAATCAATACCTTCATCAGAGCCATTACAAAAAAGTAACTCTTCAGGGTTTATATTTAAAATTTTTGAGAATTTTTGTGTTAAATCGAATGCTGCCGGATCAGGGTATCTAAATAAATCTTTTACCGCTGCTTCAATAGCTGATTTTGCTTTTGGACTAATACCCAATGCGTTTTCATTACTTGCTAGTTTAAAAACTTCTTTTAATTGAAACTCACGTTTGGTTTCCTCAATAGGTTTACCAGCCTGATAAGGAACTAAACTATCTAATTCTTTTGCTATTTTCATAATGGTATAGCCTTACTGCTTTATTAAATCCGAGCAATCTACTTTATATGATTTAGAGCTGTCTATGTAGTCTTGTT
>JBBKWS010000151.1:0-11015 GCA_037969075.1 Bdellovibrionales bacterium
CTAGGAACTTTTAAAACAAAATCTTCGTGCACTACGATTACGTCAGAGTATCCACCTTGCGTTGGTGTGACCTTATCTTGCTCAGTACTACTGTAAGTAAAAGAGGCTCCTTTTTCGCAGAACTGCTCTAGATCTCTCTCACACGGGGCGCATGTTCTGCATGAGTCAACAAAACATCCAACACCTACAAGATCGCCTTTTTTGTGCTTTTTAACTTTTGATCCGACAGTCCTAACTTTTCCAACAATCTCATGACCTGGCACTAGTGGATACTTTGTTCCACCCCATTCATCCCGCACTTGATGTATATCTGAGTGGCATACACCACAATATTCAATATCTATGACAACGTCATATTCTTTAGGGTCTCTTCTTTCAAAACCAAATGGAGCAAGTGGAGTTTTTGCATCAATAGCAGCATAAGCATTTGCTTTAATCATAAGAAATCCTTTTTGAAGTAGGAGTCAAATAGTATAACAAGCTGATACTATGTTCAAATCATTCGTAGAGTTTGATCAATTAGTATAAGTGAACCAATAATTAATACAAAATAGCCGAATCCTTGCTTTAATTTTTTCTCGGATACTTTTGATGAAAAAATATTTCCAATCACTATACCTAGTATTCCTAATCCGCAAATCGAGAGAAGTAGATTCCAATCGATCGCAATGGTATATTTAATTGTACTGATAAAAAATCCAAACAATGAGTTAGCCGCGATGATAGCCAGTGAAGTTCCTATGGCTATACGTATAGGTAAATTAAGTAGTAACACAAGTGCTGGAATTATTAAAAACCCGCCACCGGCCCCAACAAATCCTGTGGTACATCCCACGAAAAAACCTTTGCGTCCAATGCTAAACAAATTACGAGTGTCAATGGACTCTATTTGTTTAATTGATCCGGCTCGAATCATTGAGCGTGATGCGAATATCATTAATATGGCAAAAACAAGCATGATTAAAAGTGGTTTGGTCAGTGTTAGTCCGAATGCAGAAAATATTATATCTGGCATGTAGGGGAGTAAAAAAACTCTGGTTAAATATACTCCTAAAAAACTTGGAATGGCGAAAAGGACGCCTGTCTTGAGATCAATATTTCCTTTTTTTACATTGATCAATGCGCCAACCAGTGCGGTTAGGCCTACGACAAATAAAGAATTGGTAGTTGCTAGAACCGAATCTTGCTTAAAAAGATAAAATAAAATTGGCACGGTTAATATGGACCCACCGCCGCCAATAAGCCCCAGAGATATACCCATAATTATGGAAGCTAAATACCCGGCGATAATCATAGTAGGCTCATTTTTTAAAGTTTAACTTTTTATCTACTAAACGAAAAACAAGCATACCAAAAATCATGCTGATTACAAAAATGAGTGGTCTTAATTGTAGGCTAGCTAAGGAGGTTATTGCGGGACCTGGGCAGTAGCCTCCTAATGCCCAACCAATACCAAATAAAACACTACCTGAAATAAGTGAGGGAGTTATGTCGCGGCTAGTGGGTACGTGCCATGCCTTTGATAATAATGGAGTTTTCTTTTTACGAATAAATTTATAGGTCACAAGATGAACAGCGATGGCTCCCAGCATGACAAAAACTAATGTTGGATCCCAAGCGCCAAATACATCTAAAAATCCAATAATTTTCGCTGGCTGAGTCATACCGGCAATACCGAGACCTATGGCAAAAATAAATCCAACTAAAAAAGATGTGAGTGCACTTTTCATAGGGAGGCTCCTAGTTTTCGAAGTAAGGTTACGGTAAGTACTCCAGCGGCAATAAAAGTGCAGGTTGCAATTATTGAGCGTGGGGAGAGTCTACTGATTCCGCATACCCCATGGCCACTTGTACATCCACTCCCTAAAAGCGTTCCAAACCCAACTAGAAACCCGGCTATTGCAGTAGTCCAAATTCCCGCTGCTATCTGGTCTAAAAACACGATGGGCTTTGTGAATTGTAATAATATCCCGCCTGCAAGGAGTCCAAATAAAAATTGCAATCTCCAAGCTCTATCGGTCTTAGCTGAAAACATAGAGCCATTAATTATGCCGCTTATGCCAGTAACCCTCCCATTTATTAAAAGCATTACGGATACCGCAACTCCAATTATAGCACCGCCGAATAAACCGTTAATCCAATCTTGATTCATATTATCTTCTTTCTACGGGAAAATGATTTTCATTCCATAATATCATTCCGCCAATCATGTTGGCAGAAAACTTATACCCTAGTTTAATACTTTCTTCAGTTGCGGTGCCGGAGCGTGCGCCACTTCTACATATAAAAACTATTTCTTCACTTTTGTCGCCATTTTGAAGAAAGGCAGTGAGATCAGGCCCAAGTGTTATAAGTTCAGATCCCTTAATGTGTCCTAGTTCGCCATTAAACTCTTCTTTAGAGCGAACATCGATCAATCTAACTTTTTTTGAGAGGGTGTCTAGATTTTTAAAAACCTCATCAGGTTTAATCACAGGTATATTATTAGCTATATCAAAATCCAAAGTTCGCGCCTCTTGTTTAAATCCGCACGCCATATTTGCGGGAACTGCTTCCATAATCTTCTTAGGATTAGCTAGTTTTAAATTTCTCATTATTTCTATGAACTCTGCTTTTGATTTTCCCTGGCCTATTCTTGGATTATACTTTTTCTCTAAACCGACTGTCGTTTTAGTTTGTCCCTTGTAATCGTGAGCAGGGTACACAGTTAATTCATCACCTAAATTAAATATTTTATGAATACTGTCATATAGTTTATCGGCAGAGCCTTGCTGAAAGTCAGTTCGTCCATTACCACGGATGAGCAGTGCATCTCCTGTAAATAGTTTGTTCCCAATTTTAAAAGTTAAGCAAGAGTCTGTGTGCCCCGGTGTTTCTAAAACTTGAACTATATGTTTACCAAAAGTGATTTTGGATCCTTCCTCTAAAAGGATGTCCGCGCATTTTACGCCGGAGTACTTACTAACGCAGGTTTTTGCTTTTACTTTATCTCTGATGGCCCCGGCACTAGTAATATGGTCGGCATGTACATGAGTATCTAATATATATAGTAATTTTAAACCAAGTTCAGAGACCAGCTTTAAGTCTCTATCGATAGTTTCAATTACTGGATCAATTAAAATAGCTTCTTTAGAGTCTACGTCTGCTAATAGGTATGTGTAGGTGGAAGACTCATGCTCGAACATTTGATAAAATATTGGCTCTTTACTCATATCAAGTATTTCCTTTAAGGTACTATTACTAGTACTACGGAAAAATTAAACTTACTAGAAAATAGAAGTAAAGTGCTGGGTCATTACTTATAGAAAACTTATTTTCATTAAAAATAAGTAATCGACCCACCCCATAATATCTTAGTGGTAAAGGTTAGAATATAATTGCTATTATCCTCTGTGCGAATCACGCAGCTGTTCTAGTGTGCTATCAAGAACATGTTTTAACTTTTCGACAGCGCCTTGTAGGGCTAAATCCACAGTATCTCCTTGGTCTGATGCTGCAAGTGGCTTTCTTCCTTCTATTCTAGCTTCGATAGAGCAATGCTTATCATTAATACCGGGCTTATGACTATTTTCATCTTTAAGAAAAACTTCCATTCTACTCACGCGGTCACTAAAGCGACCTAACTCACTTGTAATCAAGTCATTCACATATGTCTGTAGTCTCTCGTCACCTTGAATATTGTGGTCAGTATTTAGTTGGATAATCATTCGCTCTCCTTATTGATTGTGTTGATTTGTTACGTTTATTATACACAATTTTTGATGAAGAGGCTAGTCGGCGAAGCAAAAAGGATTTACCACAGTGGATATTATGCCAGTAGACAATATGTGGAGAAAAAATCATATTTAAATTAGAGCTGGGGCTTAAGTACAGCTATTTAAATATTAGTTATCACGTATAAGCAGGCAAGACCGAATCCAATAGTTGCGAGCATATTTTTTGTAAAGTAACAGACGATTGTTGCTAAGGCTAAAATAAAAAATCTTTCCTTACCCAGTAGCCAAGCCACTTGTCCGCTATGATAAAATGCCATCGGCGCAATCAGGGCTGGCAGAATAGCAGCTGGTATAAAAGAAAATATTTCTTGTGTTCTAATAGAAATTTTAATCTTTGCAGAAAGAGCAATAAACAAAAAGCGAATTGTTATAGTGCCTATTGATAGCAGTGCGGTAATAGTCCAAAAGTACTTTGATTCAATCACTTTTGGCCTCTCTTTTGCGTAATCAATATACCAAAACCAATGGCTAGAAATGCTGTAGCAATTAAACCTAGCTTATAAGGCATTGTATATAGAAGTAGGGAAGTGATTGATGAAAAAATCGCTACCAGTACGTGTACTCGTTTTTTTAAAGAAGGCAAAGTTAGAGCTACAAAGCTAAGCGGTATTGCAAATTCTAAAGACCAAGACTGTGGTGCCACGTTTCCTAAGAAGTAGCCAATAACAACTGCTGATTGCCAAACTATAATCATGCATATAGCAGAACCAAAATAAAATACGACTTGATCATCTTTTCTTAGTTTATCTTGATTAGCGGTAAGGACCGCATATGTCTGATCGGTTATACCATATGAAAAAGCAAATTTAGTAAGTAAACTAGAGTCTTTGATCACAGGAGAGAGGGCGGCGCTATAAAGTAAAAATCGTAAATTGATAATCAACCCAGTGACTACAACGGTACCGATCGCTACGCCATGATTCATTAAATTGACAGCGGCTAATTGCGAGGCACCAGCAAATACCACTGTATTCATCGTCATAGATTGAAATAAGCTAAGGTTAGCCTCGGCAAAAATAGTTCCCATTACTGCCCCAAACGGAAAAATTCCAGGAGCAAGGGGGAGCATACGCTGAAAGCCTTTTATGAATATTTTCATAGCCACCTTCGTATCAGGCGGCCCGCCGGAATGGTACTAATAATCTATTAGCATGAAATAAATATTAGTAAGGTATTTAATTCTGCTTAAACAGAGCCTTTTTCGTGCTCTCACTTAAATCTATGGTTCTAATCGGAAAGGGTAAATTAAATCCAGCAGCCTCAAGTCGTTTTTTTACTTCTGCGATCGCATCACTCTTTATTTTGGCATGACTTCCCCCTGGGTACTTGTGCCATACATAACCACACAAGTTAACCGTGCTACCAGATAGTTCGGTTACATAGGCCTCTGGGGCGGGGTCATTA
The DNA here is from genome assembly GCA_037969075.1 of Bdellovibrionales bacterium. Taxonomy (GTDB): domain Bacteria; phylum Bdellovibrionota; class Bdellovibrionia; order Bdellovibrionales; family UBA840; genus JAGRAL01. The sequence continues at coordinate 5,181 of JBBKWS010000151.1, forward strand.
AGGGCTTCAGGGGTATCTTTTAAGGAAGAGACTATAATCTCCAAAGCCTTCTGTGGATCGTTTTCGTAGCCAATACCTACATCTATTCTTATACGTCTTCTGCCAAAACTACTATAATTAGTAAATGAATTAGAGGTAAACTCTTTGTTGGGAATAAAAATATCTTGTCCATCAAAATTCTGTATTATCGTATCTCTAAGACGAACACTAATCACCTTGCCCATGACACCACTGATTTCTATGACATCATCAATTTTTAAGGGACTACGAACAGCCAGCATCACCCCAGAGATAAAGTTAGCTGCTAAGTCTTTAAAAGCAAATCCTAGTGCTAAGCCCACTACACCAAGGCCTGCAAGAAGAGAGAATACAGTTTTTTGTAACTGTAAAATAGCTAGGGCCATAATAAAACCTAAAGCAATGACAGCAATTCTAGAAAAGTTAGCTAAAAGATGTTCTAGATTTTTATTAAATTCAGTCGTTTGAAATAGTCGAGTTATCCATTTGTAAACGTACATACTTAAAACCCAAAATAAGGCAATAACAAGAGCAGCTAGAATCATATTAGGAAGCATTTTAATGATTGCTTCAACCCAACTCTCTAGTTTTTCATATAGCTTTGATATGCCTTCACTGATTACATTTTCGTCCATAAGTTCTCCTATATAGTAGTTCTTGCATATATAGGCTTATATGTAAATTAAAGAGCCCATAATTTGAGAATAAAAAATAATTTGTTAAGAAAAATGACAATTAAGAGTCAATAAATTATATTTGTTTGTAATTAATATTCAGTGAATTTAAAAAGACATTGGATTTACAAAAGGGCATTTTGAAAACATCAGAGCAGTTAAAAATTTCACGTATTCTACATGCCGGATACTTATTTGAATGCGGTGATACAAAAATTGCTTTTGATCCCATTTTTGAAACACCGTTTAGTCAAAATTGCTATTCGTTTCCAGAGGTTACATTTGATTATTTAAAAATTAAGAACTTAAAACTGGATGCCATATTTATCTCTCATTATCATGATGATCATTTATCTTTTGAAAGCTTGAGCTATTTGGATCGAAATACTCCTATCTACATCTACTGTATTTTTGATGAACTACTATCAATGCTCGGGGATTTAGGATTTAAAAAAATCCATTCTGTTAATCTTAATGAGTCTGTAGTGGTAGGTGGCTTTGAGATTATACCAAGGCCTGCATTAGACATAGATGTGGACTCTATATTTCAAATAAAGGTGGCTGGTCTAAATATACTAAACGTAGTGGATTCGTGGATAGATTGGGATACTTTGGATTTACTAAAGACCATGAAGCCTTGGGACCTAATTCTTTGGCCCTTTCAGACTATGGCTGAGCTAGAGGTATTATCTCCACTACGAGCAAAGCCGCTAGATCAAAACTTGCCAATCGAGTGGATAGAGCAATTAAAAGAACTTAATCCTAAATATATTGTGCCAAGCTCTTGCCAATTTATTTTCGAGCCGTGGTCGTGGTACAATCATCTGTACTTTCCGATTTCATATAAAGGTTTTAATGAACAAATCAGTAAAATTTTACCAGACACTGAAGTAGTTAAGTTAGATCCATCACAAGCTATAACAATGGACGTATCCGGAGTTCACAATGCGGCTCCATTGGATTGGGTGCATTTGATTGGTAATCCAAGTTCGGATTATTATTATGACCCTAATTTTCCAGCTCCTACCACCGCAGAAATTTCAGTTAAGTTTCAGGCTCTTACTGATGAGCAAGTCGAAAGAGTCTTAACTTACTGTAAATCAACCATCATCGAAAAATTTAATGCTCTACCAACTTCAGAGGAATCTTTTTTTAATAAAAAAAGGTATTGGATGCTATCCATCTATGATCACAGGGGGGAGTCCACAAATTTTTATTATGAAGTACATAACAATAATATGAAGCTTGTAGAAGAGAAGGCGGTAATTTCTTGGGTAACTGAAGTCCCAATGGCAAGATTATATGGGGCACTTGAAGACGGGGAGTCTTTATCTTCAATGTATGTTCGTATTAATGATACACATTTTGATTCTGACATAGAGGCCGAGATAAGCACAGCGGATATAATGGAAGATCCGTTAGTGCGATGTCTTTTTACCGGAGAAATAGGTTCTTACCAAAAAGCACAGCTAGCAAAGATCAAAAAAAGATATCTTTAAAATGGCAAGTTATACATTACTTCAGGTATTTACTGTGATGCTTGATATGCTCTTCTATAAATGTAGAAATAAAATAGTAAGAGTGATCATAGCCCTCTCGGTAATTTACCTGAATGTCTTGTTTGGCGTCCCTAGCCGCAACCTCGATATTTTTAGTCAAAAGCTGATCAGGGTAAAAATCATCCTTTAAGCCTTGCTCGATTAAAATTTTATTGGGATGAGTGTTACTACTAACTAAAAGTTTGCACGCATCATACGCATCCCATGTTTTCGTATCTTCGCCTAAATATCCTAAGAATGCCTTTTTACCCCAGGCGCATTGGGTCGGATTTACGATTGGAGAGAAGGCAGAGATGGATTTATATTTTTTAGAATTTTTTAAACCAATCGTCAAAGCGCCATGTCCACCCATGGAGTGTCCAAATATTCCTATGTTGTTTTTAAGGTTGTAGGTAGTATTTAGAAGATTATAAATTTCTTCATTGATGTAAGTGTACATTTGGTAGTTGTCTTTATAACTAGGTACGGTAGCGTCCACATAAAAACCTGCACCTGATCCAAAATCATAAGAATCATGCTCACCGGGTAAATCTAGTCCACGCGGTGAGGTGTCTGGGCATATAATGACCAAGCCTAGCTCGGATAGATATTTTTGAGCCCCTGCTTTTGTAATAAAATTTTCTTCGTTGCAGGTAAGCCCTGAAAGCCAAATCAAACCACCCTTAATATCAGAGATATTCTTTGGCCTGTGTATAGAAAATTTCATTTTTGTTTTAGTAGATACAGACTCATGTTCAAAGAACTCAGTAAAGCCGCCAAAGCAAGCGTGGGATTTTAAAAGTTTCATATTGATCTCCGATTAAAAAATAATAACAGTACGAATAGCTTTACCTTCGTGCATATAATCAAAAGCTTTATTGATATCTTCTAGTGGCATAGTGAAAGTAACTAAATCATCAAGATTGATTTCGCCTGACATATATTGATCTACGTACCCTGGTAGTTCGGTGCGGCCTTTTACTCCGCCAAATGCAGAGCCTCTCCAAACTCTACCAGTAACTAATTGAAATGGACGAGTACTAATTTCTTGTCCCGCTCCAGCTACGCCAATAATCACAGACTCACCCCAGCCTTTATGGCAACACTCAAGGGCATCACGCATTAATTTTACATTTCCTACGCATTCAAATGTATAATCAGCACCACCGTCTGTAAGCTTGACGATGTGGTCAACAATTGTTCCGTCAATCTCTTTGGGGTTTACAAAATGTGTAGCCCCCATTTTCATGGCCATTTCTTTTTTATCATTGTTAATATCAATCGCTATAATTTGTTTTGCCTTTGCCATTACTGCGCCCTGAATGGCAGATAGCCCAATCCCGCCAATACCAAAAATAGCAACCGTAGATCCCTCAGTAACTTTAGCTGTGTTTAGTACTGCACCAATACCTGTAGTTACGCCGCAGCCAAGTAGGCAAACTTTATCTAGTGGCGCTTCTGGATTAATTTTAGCTAGAGAAATTTCTGGCACCACTGTTTTTTCGGCAAAAGTGGACGTGCCCATATAATGGTAAATAGGCTTTCCGTTGATAGAAAATCTGGTTGTACCATCCGGCATCAAGCCCTTGCCTTGTGTGGCTCTAATTTTTTGACATAAATTGGTTTTTCCAGATAAACAAAACTTACACTCTTTGCACTCAGGAGTGTATAAGGGGATTACATGGTCACCGACTTTTAAAGTAGTAACACCTTCGCCGATGGCCTCTACAATTCCACCTCCCTCATGTCCAAGGATCGCTGGAAATATTCCTTCTGGGTCTTCGCCAGATAAAGTAAATGCATCTGTATGACAAACCCCAGTTGCTATCAATTTAACTAAAACCTCACCTTTTTGCGGAGCTTGTAAATCTACCATTTCGATTTTTAATGGTTGTCCAGGGCCCCAGGCAACAGCTGCTTTTACTTTCATTTCAATCCTCACTTTTTTGACAAAAAATAAAGCTACAATAAATTTATAAAGGTGCCAAGTGTATAAAAACTGAACGAGATAATACAGCAGGACATGCTTGCGTGTTGCGTAAAACTAAGGGACATACTAGCATATAGCCAAATTAAAAAAGAGGTAATGCATGAGAAGGTTATTGATTGGACTTTGTGTTATTAGTGGATTAGTCGGCTGTTCAACTCCAGAGAAAAATGCAGAAAACGATGAGCTTTCCACATGTTTTTTGCTCTATGATATAAATGATGCAAAATTTTTGACAGAAGAAGGAGGTGAATCTTGTAAAAATAGAATTTCTCCTGGATCCACATTTAAAATACCTTTATACCTTATCGCTTCCAATGAAAAAGTTATTTCGGGTCCAAATGAGAAGTTTACTTGGGACGGAAAAACTCGAATGATTCCCAATTGGAATAAAGATCAAACAGCGGCTTCATGGATTCAGAACTCTACAGTTTGGGTGTCACAAGAAATTACTCCTAAAGTTTCAGTTAAAACAATCGAAGCCTATCTATCTAGTTTTGGGTTTGGCAATGCAGATGCTTCTGGTGAGCAGATTTCTTTTTGGTTAACTAAGGCACCATTTGCACCTGGGGCAAGACCGAGTTTAGAAATATCAGCGTATGAGCAACTTGAGTTTTTAAATAAACTTTGGAAGTACGAGCTTGCTATCTCAAAAAAATCAATGAAAGAAATAATTAGCATTATAAGATCAAAGAGCGATGACACTAAAGATTTACAGTTTTACGGAAAAACAGGATCTGGTTTTATAAATTATGAAACGTTCCAAAGATTGGGATGGTATGTCGGCTATGTCAAAAAGGGTGATAAAGCCTATAGCTTTGTGATGAAAGTAGAAGACAAGGTAGCGCAAAAAGAAGCTAAATTTGCCGGTCAGCTTGCAAAGGGTATGGCTATTAAAATGGTATCTGAAGTATTAAAATAGGGTCATGAACGAGTCTAGAGCTTATCTAAATAAAACTCTAGATTCTATTAAGCTCTGGTGCACGTCATTCTTTCTTCTAAAATCGCGGTACAAACAGGCCCTGTCTAAAAATGATTTAGCCAATAATTCAGGAGTAAAAGTAATTGCGTCGGGCCCATTGGTAAATGGGGAATTCAACTTTAAACCTAGGCATGATCTTATATCTGAAGAACCTGGAATTTCAGGTAGTGATATGAGATTAAAACAAAATAGTGTTTTCATGTAATTATTTGGAGCATCTAATGATTTCTCCTGTGTTAGCCTACTCATCTTATCATATTGATCAATTGAAGTTTTAATCTCTTTTTTGAAAAGATCAGACAGCTCAAGAATAGCACCTTGTAATATTTGTTGAGAGTTTTTAGCATCATTCAAAATAGAATTGATACTTTGTGATCCGGATATTCTTTTTAGGGCCTGTAGACTATCAAAACTACTTAGCAACACCAGTCTTTCGTTGTCAGCAGTCTCCTCTAGAACGTATTCTTCAACAATGGTTCGTATAAAAAGATTTAGGCGGCTCTGTAAGTAGCTCGTACCGTTATTTAAGTTTGCGGCAGTGCTTACAATTGATAAAGCTTCGTTTGGATCAAGTTCTCCTGATATTACAGCATCAATAGTTTTTGAGATCTCAATAAGCCTATCTTTGGTATCGTC
>JBBKWS010000152.1:0-2874 GCA_037969075.1 Bdellovibrionales bacterium
CGCTGAAATATTTTTTGTAACCATAGGAGGATTACAATGGGCTTAAGAATACAAACAAACATGGCGTCAATTTCGGCGCAGTCAAAGTTAGCAAAGCAACAAGATAGAGCTACTCACGCAATGCAAGCGTTAGCGAGCGGAAGTAGAATCGTAAACGCATCTGATGATGCTGCAGGATTATCTATTTCAGAAAACTTACGTGGTCAAACACGTGGTATCGCAATGGCCAGACAAAACGCAAGCAACGCTATCTCTCTAGTGCAAGTATCAGAGGGTGGTCTAAACGAACTAAGTAATATCATGATTCGTATCCGTGAATTAGGTGTACAATCAGCATCTGATACGGTTTCAGATGTAGAAAGAGGTTTCTTAGACCAAGAAGCACAGCAGTTACTACAAGAGGCAGACAGAATTGCAAAAACCACTATGTTTGGTAACAAACCACTCTTAGATGGTAGCGGTGATGAGTTAGAGTTTCACGTGGGACCTTTTGCTGGCGAAGAAAATATAATTAAATATAATATGAGTGCAGATGCGACGGGTAGTAATCTGGGTTACGATGATATCTCAGTCTCTTCGAGAGAAGATGCAAGGGATTCATTGCAAACTGTAGATGAGAGCTTAGTGCAAATCAGTAAAATGCGAGCCGATTTTGGTGCGGTACAATCAAGATTAAATACTACGGTATCTAGTTTAGATGTGCAGTTCGAAAACTTAAGTGCCGCTAATTCAAGAATCCGTGATGCCGATGTAGCAAAGGAAACAGCAGAGCTAGCCTCAGCCAATATCCTACAGCAAGCTGCAATTGGTGTCCTAGCGCAAGCCAATCAAAGTGGTTCGGCAGCCTTAAGGTTATTCTAAATAATAAAGTACGGGCCCAGATATTGGGCCCTAAATTTTATCTTAAACTTATCTTAATTTTTTAAACATACTCTTTTTATGGTTCATATAGCATGGCAGCTTCTTAAGCCCGCCTCGAGTCAATTTTGGCTCGGGGCTTTTTTCGTTAAAATCTATTTTATTCATAATTCTAAATATCCAAATTTTAAAAATATTTTCGGACACTAAACTGCTCAACTCCAAATGACTTGGGAGTTGTTTTTGGCATAGCCTTGCAATGTATGGGTCGTATGAGAGACCTTGTTACATCTAATAGAAACAATGATTTTAAAATACCATTGACGAAATGTGCATTATAATGCACACTAATACAGTAAGATTTAATATTAAAACAACAGCTGAATATGACAACTGGTTTAAGATTCTGAGTAATAAAAATAAGGCTGAGGTTGAGAAACGGCTTCTTAAGATTTGTATCGAAGGCCACTTTGGTAAAGAGCCCAATAAGTATAAACGCCTTGGTGGCGGCTTAGAAGAATTAAAGTTTCATGATCAAAGCGCCATGAGAATATATTTGGCAAAAACAGGTGTAAACGAAATAACGTTGTTATTGGGAGGATTTAAAAATGGTCAGCAAAAAGACATCAAAAAAGCAAGATCTCATCTTTCTTAAAGATCTTCCAATAACTAAGCTAAAGCCTGGGATTGAGACAAGACTCCACGACCCTGCAAAGAATTTAAAAGATAAAGAGTTTATCTATAAAGCTCTATTAGAGTGTTTGATTGCTGGAGATAAAGAAGCTTTTATGGAGATAATTGATAGTCACTATGAGGCTTTAAATAAAGTGAAAGTTCTAAAAGAATTAAACTTAAGTCGAAGAACTTATTATGCCGCGATTAAAGAGGGAAGCAATCCAAGTTTCGATACAATTATGAAACTACTAAAAGGTATTAGTAAGGCAAGTTAGCTAGGAGTTAATAGCTTATTTAAGTTTCGAAAAGATCTCTCTATGAACTTCCATAAGTACCGCCATAACCTTAGCCTCTTGCTCTTTTGTCATGTTAACGATTTCAAGTCCAATTCGAATTTTAGGGTAAGCTTTAGTTCCTACCTCACGACTATGCCTGACCATTAGTGAGACGGGGAGTTCTAATCTATTTTTAACTTTTAATGTCCCTTCCATCTGCGCACCTATAATGGCATCGAATTCACCGGGAACATATTCAAAGCTAATCCCACCGCTACTTAGATCATAAATAAAAAATGATTTACCTACAGCCTCTGTTCCTTGAGATAAACACTCAAATACAGGATCCCAAAATTTAGGAAGAGTAAGTCTAAAGTTCTTCCGACGCTGCAACTTATATAGATAAGGGGTGAGCTTTAGTACGCAGGTCTTATCTTTTTGAATGAGCTTGCTCTTTAGAAAGTATTTCTCTGGCGACAGGTTAAACGTAATAATGACATCTTGTTCGACGGGTTGGTCAGGAAGCTCTCTAAATAAAATAAACTCGTCATTAAATTTTTTAAAAGATTTAGCGCTTAATACACTGTTATCCATAAGTTGAATCTGGATTTCAACGTTATGACGTAAGATATCATCATAGATTTTATCTCTTAGCGCTTCACTTTCTATTTTTGAAAACAGTTCCTCGTCCATACTATCCTTATATTAGCTCGACCAGATTATGGTCTGCACAGACTAAAGCTTTAACTAGATCTTGGTTGTGCTTTTACAAGACCAAGGTAATGAAAATCCACACCAAAGTCTAGTTCCAGCATGACTAAGGTCCAGTTTCACTCGACTCGACTAAGGTATTCCAAGACCTAGCCGAAAGGTTTAGTGAGTTCACAATGTAGTGAATAGGAAGTTGAAAGAGTGATTGCTTTCTTCATCAGTGATTAAGTTCACAACTTGAAACTACAGACCTGCACTCAATGTGTTCAACCAAAGAATTATGGATAATCTCCGTAGAATATACACCAGTGGGTTGGTGTCTGCGGGTGGGAAATGATTTCCCAGAAAAAACTTA
>JBBKWS010000153.1:0-5623 GCA_037969075.1 Bdellovibrionales bacterium
TGGTTGTGCCAGCAATAGCTTGGCTGAATAATATAGAGAGTAGTAAAAACGCCATGAGACATTTCCTTAAATTACGGTTTGTGTAAGAGGCGGGATAATACCAAGCCCTATAGGCGATGCTAGTAAAAAGAATGTTTTGGGCGAATCTTACAGGATTGTAAAAGAGCTTTACAGTTTAATGTCCTGTTCTTTTTTTGGAGAGAGCTACAAATCAATTCCATTAAAACTAAAAAGGCTCCCTGAGGAGCCTTTTATTTATTAAGGAATACTTTTTATATACCTAGGTAGATCCACAACATCAAGCCCTTGCAAAGCATCAGGGCTGTCTTGTAATTCTAATACGAATCTATGAGTCATATTGCTAACCGTAGGTATATCAGGGCGAGGTTCGCTAAAAGCGATAAATAACCTTGTCATAGGCATTGTTGCGCCTAGGTAAGCAATATATAAATCAGGAACTGCAAGTTTCTCAAAGGCTGTTAATTTAGGAGTTGATGATACAGGGTGATTTTCAAAAGCTTGATTATAGCTCCCGCTAAATATAGCGAAGCTCTCATCTAAATAACTGCCTCGATTCTTCACAGTTATAGAAGCCGAAAGACTAGCGCGTTCGATTTTGGCGCGGGCGCTATTTGGAATAGCTTCACCCTCAACGCTCACTCGGATATCTTTGCTTTCGATTTTGGTCACAGTTAGATCTAACTGTGTTTGTACTAAAGATTTAATTTCTTTTGTACCTCTCGCACCGACAAAAAATAATTTCTTGTTCTTATAATAAACAGCGTAGTCTATTTCATAGTTTTTTAATGAAGAAGCTCGTGCGCCCGAGAACTTTTGAATAGCAGGAATTTTAACGACACCATTTGTATCAGATGTTATTGTCATATTACTTACTGCATTTTTAGGCTTGCATGATTTAGTCTCTGCCCAAACAAAACCACTTTGGTAAAAGCAGTTCCAGCTTACTCTGACTTCAATTTGCGAATAATCAGTAGAACTGTCTTTTACGTTTAAACGCAAAACTTTAGCCGGTACCAATTCTGCAGCTAAAGCCAAGCTAGATAAGAACAAAACTGATAAAACTCCAAAAATAACTTTTTTCATAAATACCCCCAAATACATTAAATAAACATTTATTTACTATTGGGCTTATAACACAAAAAACGGGTGCTGATTATTAAATAATCAACAGGTGCAAAAAGACCATGGTTGTAAGAAAACAAACTATTCATAGAGCGGCTTACGCCTAAAAATGCCGTAAATTGTCAGTCAAGTGTCATGATAATGGATATAGGCAGGCTGCCGTAGGCACAAGAATTGATAGGTAGTAGGTAGATGAAGTTACGGTACGTTGTTTTATTACTACTTTTGTTCACAAGCCCTGTCCGCGCAGCTATCCCAGATAGCTCAGTATTAGGGTATTCTGATTGGAAAAACCAAAAAATCAAGGCTGCTTACTCTAATTATGTCGAAAGTCAGAAAGCTTATACGAGCTTTAAGGGCACTGTATTTGAAAGAAATAACCTATATAAGATGGCTACCAGAAATTACAGAGTATTGGGCGCTACTAGGGATCTGACCATACAAGATTACTTTCAAATGTATCTGATGACCCAATACCCTGAAAATCAGACGGCAATGGAGTCTGCTATAAAATCCCTGAATCAAAAACAAGTGGCTGAGCTACTGATATCCTATCAAAAATCCCTACGTGGAAAAACGCAAAAACTCTACATACAGCGCTCAAAATAGCCAAAACCACCCATAAAACCACTATCTGTGTAAAATTACGATAAAATTAGGGGCGACCTCTTGACTTATATCGCTAGAGCTCCATATTGGTGCTGTTAAAACAACAATATCAAAAAAAGAACCAATCGGAGGTCTTTATGTCAAAGAAATTAGGCGTGCGCCCATTGCACGATAGAATTCTTGTTCGTCGTATGCCAGAAGAGCAAAAAACAGCTGGTGGAATTATTATCCCAGATACAGCCAAAGAAAAGCCATTAAAAGGCGAAGTGATTGCTGTTGGTAAGGGTCGTGTATTAGAAGATGGTAAAGTTTTACCTCTTGAAGTACGCGCCGGAGATCAAATCCTTTTTGGTAAATACACAGGAACAGAAATTAAAATCGAATCAGAAGATTTCATCATGATGAAAGAAGATGAAGTTCTTGGTGTGTTCGCTAACTAAAAATTAAACTGAAATAAATTATATTTATAGGAGAATAATATGAGTAAAGAATTACGTTTTTCTGAAGATGCTAGATCTTCTATCCTTAAGGGTGTGAATGCACTAGCCAATGCCGTTAGAGTTACATTAGGTCCAAAAGGCCGCAATGTTGTAATCGAAAAGTCTTTCGGTGCGCCACTTATCACTAAAGATGGTGTGACAGTAGCTAAAGAAATCGAATTAGAAAACAAGTTCGAAAACATGGGCGCTCAAATGTTAAAAGAAGTTGCTAGCAAATCTAATGATGATGCTGGTGATGGAACAACTACAGCGACAGTATTGGCACAAGCGATTTTTCGTGAAGGTGTTAAAATTGTAACTGCAGGTAACAACCCGATTTCTACAAAACGCGGTATTGATAAAGCGGTAGACATGGTGGTAGCTGAGCTTAAGAAAATGGCGAAGCCAATTAAAGATAAAAAAGAAATCGCACAAGTGGCAACTATTTCTGCCAACAACGACACAGTGATCGGTAACCTAATTTCTGAAGCAATGGAAAAAGTTGGAAAAGAAGGCGTGATCACTATCGAAGAAAGCAAAACTGCTGAAACTTCTTTAAGTGTTGTTGAAGGTATGCAATTTGACAGAGGTTATTTGTCTCCATATTTCATTACTGATTCTGAAAGAATGGAAACTATTCTAGAAAATGCATACGTATTAGTTTTTGATAAAAAAATCTCTTCAATGAAAGACCTAGTTGGTGTTCTTGAAGGTGTTGCAAGATCTAGTAAGCCATTATTGATTATTGCTGAAGACATCGAAGGTGAAGCATTAGCAACTCTAGTAGTTAATAAACTTCGCGGAACTTTACAAGTTTGTGCGGTTAAAGCCCCAGGTTTTGGCGACAGAAGAAAAGCTATGCTTGAAGACATTGCTACACTAACAGGTGCAAATCTAATTAGCGAAGAAACTGGCATGAAGCTTGAGCAAGCTACTCTTGAAGACCTTGGAACAGCTAAGCGTATCGTTGTTGATAAAGACAACACAACAGTAGTTGATGGTGCTGGTAAAAAAGCTGACATCGATTCTCGTGTAAAACAAGTTCGTGCTCAAATTGAAGCGACTACTTCTGATTACGACAAAGAGAAACTACAAGAAAGACTAGCAAAACTTGCTGGCGGCGTTGCAGTTATCTACGTAGGTGCTCCATCTGAAATCGAAATGAAAGAAAAGAAAGCTCGTGTTGAAGATGCATTAAATGCAACTCGCGCAGCAGTTGAAGAAGGAATCGTAGCCGGTGGTGGTACAGCTTTACTTCGCGCTTCTAAAGCAATTGACGAAACTAAGTTTTCAGAAGACGAGCGTTGGGGTGCTAACATTGTTAAGAAAGCTTGCGAAGAGCCGATTCGTCAAATCGCTGCAAACGCAGGGTTAGATGCTTCTATTATCGTAGACAGAGTAATTACAAATAAATCAAATAGCTACGGCTACAATGCTTTTGTGGATGAATATCAAGACCTTATTAAAGAAGGTGTGATCGATCCAGTTAAAGTAACTCGTTGTGCATTACAAAATGCAGCTTCAGTATCATCGTTGATGTTAACTACAGAAACAATGATTGCGGATGCTCCAAAGAAAGATGACGGCGGCGGTTCTGGTGGAATGCCAGGCGGCATGGGCGGCATGGGTGGTATGGGCGGCATGATGTAATCAGGCTCCCAGCCATTTTAAGTCTACAAAAGCCCGGTACTGCCGGGCTTTTTTTATGCGGTGTGACCCGAAAAAGGAAGCAGGTACCTACCAAAGGTATTTTGCGCCAACGGACATAATCGTTGTTTTTTGATCTGACCCAGAGGCAGTACCGTTTGTACGAGATCCAGCGCCACTAAAATCTGTCTTTAAAGATTCAAAAGACAAGTCCCCAATGATTTGCAAATTCTGGTGAAGGTAGTAAGAACCGAAAAATTTAAAATTGGTGATATCACTGCTGTCTGATCCGCCTGAGCTAACAGGATCTTCTGAGAAATTTGTGTTAATAAAAAAGCTTAATTCAGCACCAGCAGAGTATTCTTTATTTGGCCCAAAAGGTAGAGTGCCGCGAAGTCCTAAGAGCATTCCTCCGTATTTTGTATCTGTCAAACCGACAGGGGTTGAGGAATCGACGGCAGATATGTAGTTTGAAAAACCAAACATGGCGGTGATCTTTGGCCCCCAGAAATCTTGATATAAAAGAAAACTATAAAGTCCACGCAAATCAAGTTTTGTTGTAGTTATGCCAATCTCACCAGGCGATGACCCGCCTAGTGGATTATCGACATTCATCACACCTTGGCGGATAGATGCTTCAACCGCCCAAGCTTCGGTTAGCCAAACCTCACCCGCTATGGCAATGCTTGGGTAAAGTGCTGAATCGGCCTTTAAATTTCCACTATTTAAAGAAATATTATAGTCATAACTACCAAACCCTAATGATAATGAGACGGCACCTAATGTAGGTGGGGCCGTAGGTTTCCACGCAGATGGATTGTCACCGTAAAGTGCTTTTGCTTCGGGGTTAGATAGTATTTCATCGCCTGCAACCAACGTGTAAGCATTTGGATTTTTGTAACTAACAAACCTAAGTGCATCGATTTTGTTTCCACGTGAAATTATATTTTTTCTGGCTTCAGTTTCTATTACACCAAAAGAAATTGTCTTGTCGACTTTTACGACTCTAACGGTTCCGAGAACTTGCTTTTTTGCTGCCACTAAAAAATTATCTTTTGGATGTCTTTCAATTTCTAGAATTTGTACAATGTTAACAACCTCTTCAGGCGCAATGCCGTCGTTAGATCCTAAGTCTAAGGTTACCTTTGTGCCGTTACGACTTAGTACTCTTCCATGAAACGGTATGCGATTTAAAAGTTTGTCTAGAGAAACAGACGCCAGGCTTGAAATATCTTTATTTGAAAACTTATTTGTATTGGCATCTTCTTTTGCTAGTAACTTAGCATCAAAACAACCAAAGAGAGACATTGATAAATTAGTATTATTATTTGTTTTTACTATTCTTGAGGCAAGAACGGCGTTTACCTTTTGGTTTTGACAAATTCTTTCGATTTCAACCTGATTCTCTGCTAACTCGTTCGGAGTCAGTATTGTCCCAATAGACGTTGTATCTACAAACTCCCAATGATGATTTTCTTTTAACCTAGTACGTAAAACATTTTCTACCGGATTTGCGTATATAGAATTAACGTTATCAGTTACGGGGAGGAGAGCGATAGATTTTATATCCATCTTTTGGTCTGCCTCACTGATGTAGGTAGTTTGAATATCGGCGTATGTCCATGCAAGTAGTAAAATCAAAAATGAATTCATGTACTTATTCTAAAAGTTTTTTTGAGGTTGGTCACATTTATGAGAGGAAACTAACTTTAGTCGAGTGCTTTTTTAGACTTTTGTTTCTTAAA
>JBBKWS010000154.1:0-7142 GCA_037969075.1 Bdellovibrionales bacterium
ATGATAAGTTCTGGAGCATCCCCCGCATAGGTTTTAAAATAACTAAATTTTACTGAGCCACTTTTTATTGCCGTTACACGAACATAAAACATAAACATCGCAACCAAAAATGTCAGTAGCACCATCGCAAACATAGGATAAACTAATGGATGAATCATGATTTCTCCTTATGATCTTATTATGTAATTGGTTTGTTGCTTATTTCAATCTTTTTTCGTACTCAGCCCAACGCTGATACTTTTCATCTATAGTTTTTTGTATAGACGCCATCTCGTTATGAATCTCTAAAGATTTTTTAGAGTCACTAATGATTTCTGCATTTTGTATCTTAAGCGTTAGTGTTTCTAAGTCTTTTTCTAGAAGACCAATATCTTTTTCCATATTATCAAATTCAAACTTTTCATTAAAAGATAATTTCTTGTCGCTTGATTTTGTATCCGATTTAGTTTGAGAGGCTGCCTTTCTACTGTTTTTTTCAATCAGTATTTGCTCTTCCTCAAACCACGCCTCCCACTGCATATAGCTTGAAAACATTTGTAAATCTTTTTTTCCTGAAGCTTTTAAAGGAAAGGCTAAAATTTGATTCGCTACCTGATCCATAAAATATCTATCATGCGTTACGATTATCACTGCCCCTGGAAAATCTCTAATTGCTTCCTCTAACACATTTAAGGTCTCAACATCCAAATCATTTGTTGGTTCATCCAATATCAAAACCTGTGCATCTTTAAGCATGAGCTGGGCTAAACGTAATCTTGCCTGCTCCCCACCAGATAGTTTTGCAACAGGTAGGTCCACCTTGTGGCCTGAAAATAAAAACTTATCTAAATAAGATCTGGCGTGAATACTTTTTCCTCTAAAAATAACGTGATCGGCATCTGGAGCAATATTACGTAATAAACTTTTTTTAGGGTCTAAGGTTTCTCTGCTTTGTTCAAAGTAGGCAACCTGTAACTTATCTGCATGATAGATGGTACCCTCATCTGGAGCTTCGATATTCATGATCAACCGGATCAATGTCGACTTACCAGTCCCATTCTCACCCATTAAAGCTAATCTAGTTTGTGGCCCAATCAAGAGGTTTACATTTTCGAAAAGTGTAACCCCATCATATGCTTTTTTAATATCAATGATTTCAATTTGCTTCTTAGGTGCCTTTTCGATTTTTCCAAAATCAATATTGCTGGTTCTTTGTAAATTTCTAGATTGTAGATTTTCGACCGTATCACCAAGCGCATGAGCGCTTTCTATTCTGGCTTTTTGCTTGGTCTGTCTTGCCTTAGCCCCTCGTCTTAACCACTCGGTCTCACGACGTAACGTATTTTTTAAAACCTGCTCTAATTTTTGCTGCGCACTTAATAGCTCTTCTTTAGCGTCAATATAGTCTGCGTATGAACCATCAATACTTAAAAGATAGTTTGGATTTTGCGCGCTTAAATCTAAAATCCGGTTTACAACCCGCTGTAAAAACAATCTATCATGGGTAATCATCAATACAGAGAAGTTAGCATCTCTTAAAAATTCCTCGAGCCATAAAATGGAACCCACATCTAAATGGTTGGTAGGCTCATCCAAAAGGAGTAACTCTGGCTCTAAGACTAATTCTCTGGCAAGTGCTACTCGTTTTTTCCAACCACCAGATAAATTATTTACAACAAAACTTTCACCAAAATCTAGTAGATCTAATTTTGCCATCCATTCATAGGCAAGCCCTAAATTATCGTTATAATCCACTTTAGATAAAATCGCATCAAGGAGAGTTTCGTCGTCATTAAATGTGGGAGTTTGTTCAAGATAGCCCAAGCGCAAACCTTTTTTAGTGGTGATAGACCCGCCATCTGGCGTAATCTGACCCGCTATCATTTTCATTAGAGTAGATTTTCCTGCGCCGTTTGGTCCGACTAGTCCAACCTTTTGATTGTCTTCAATTCCAAAGGACACGTCTTTAAATAGTGTTTTAGAGGCAAAAGTTTTTTCGAGTTGGTGAGTACTAAAAAGTAGCATGCGGCACTATAACTTAAATACTTATTATAAAAAACCTTTTCTTCTAAGTTCTTTAATAATCTCTAAACTTTGAGGTTCCGTCAGGCGCCAGTTTTCTGGCGAGTTTAGCTCTAACATGTCTAATACCTCTTTGTCTGTTAAACCTAGCCACGAATACTTACCATCCCTATTTAGATACGTTAAAGCGTAACTCCCCTCGTGGTTTCTTGAAAAATGTATACTCCAAAATATTTGCAGTGCCTCTGGACTAAGCTGATCCTTTGCGGCATCTAAAATCTTCTTATTATCCAATGAAAATCTTTGTATATCTATAGAGTCTCGATCCAGTGCTCGAATAAATCGTGCCGCATGCGTAACATCATGCTTTGCTAAATCAAAAGGAAACGTGACAGGCCCACCATCAAAAGAATTGGCCTTAGTGCTCACAGTTGCATACACAACACCACTAGCCATCTTTTCTGATAAAAGCTCTAGGCTAGGCATTCTATAAATAAAATGAATTCGAGCTTTTGAAGAAGATAGCATCGCGTTCGTTTCATCATTTATTGGTAACTTTCCAGAAAGAGCATAGTCGGCAAAGTGGTCAAAGTTCTCTCTGCTAAAGGTATACATGTTGTAATCAGGATCACCTTTTCTTAGGTAGTCTTTAACGTTGTCGTAGATTTTTTGTACTTCGCTCGTCTTCATAAATGATAAGACAGCGGATAAGCGGTAAAAATATCTGAAGTATTCTTCATATGATATATCCTTCTTTGAGGACAATCGTTCTGCCAAAGCTCCCATTTGATCGATACTCTTTAAAATTGCCTTAAAATTGTACTGAATATGATGGTATATTGAGTCCGCAGATTCTATGTCGTGAATCAACTCTTCTCTACGCTCAGCTAGAAGTCTTTGCGCTGCTTTTAAATCATTATTAATTACTGGGCGTGCTTTTACTAATAGTGCTTCGTTATTAAATACATCCTGGGCGATAAGGTCAGCCTCTAAACTGATACTTCTCTTAGCATCAAATAAATCACTACAATCGGGAGCCTTTGCCCATAATACCGCCCCTATATACCAGATTAAAATCACTAATATCCCCTTCTGAGCCCCACACTCTAGGCTTTCAGGTATAACTTCAAATCTTTATAAAAATCCATGATAATTTGTAGATATTTGTGACTCTTGTATTTGTTATAAAGTAGGAAATATAAACCAACCGAATATTTCCTTCGCTTTTATATAAATTTATGTTTTTATGGCCGCAATTATCTAGGAAGTACCAAATATGACTATGCTTTTTCCATTTGAACAATACTGGTCGTTTTACGCATGCTTTATCGTTTTCATCATGTTCGTGCTAGTTTTAGACCTAGGCGTTTTTCATAAAAAAAACCATGAGGTAAGCTTTAAAGAAGCGGCCATTTGGAGTTGTGTTTGGGTAACCTTAGCTCTACTGTTCAACTGGGCATTCTATCACTACTCACTTCATGCCTTTAATAACGATCCAAGGCTTTTAGCACTTCCTGATTTTAATCCACTCATAGCCGCTAAACAATCTGCCCTAGAATTTTTAACTGGCTACGTTATCGAAAAATCTTTAGCTGTCGATAATTTATTTATCTTTGTTGTTGTGTTTAGCTATTTTGGCATAGCTCCAAAGTATCAGCACCGAATACTGTTCTTTGGAATACTGGGTGCTCTTATTTTTAGAGCCATATTTATCGCCATTGGAGCCTCGTTAATACAGTATCAAGCCGTTTTAATATTCTTTGGAATATTTTTAATCGGAACAGGATTTAAAATGATGTTCGGGTCTGACAAACCATTGGACATAGAGCATAATTTTATTTTGAGAATTCTTAGAAAAATCGTTCGAATTACTCCTAAGACGGATGGAGACCGCTTTTTTATTCGAGAGAACAAACTTCTATATGCCACACCAATGTTTGTCGCACTTATTTTTATTGAGTTCACTGATATTATATTTGCTATAGATTCTGTTCCGGCAATTTTTGCAATCACTCATGAGCCATTGATTGTATTCACATCAAATATTTTTGCCATACTAGGTCTTAGATCTATGTACTTTATGTTAGCTGGAGTTTTAGATAAGTTTTATTTATTAAAATATGGCCTTGCTGTAGTTTTAATATTTATCGGCTCTAAAATGTCTTGGTTACATTATGTATATAAAGGCGCATTTCCGACGAGCTTATCTTTATTAATAATAGTGGCTGTTATTGGCTCATCGATTGCGGCTTCATTACTATTTCCTATCAAGCCAGAAGCTAAATAGAATAGTAGCTGCTTATTCGCAGCTACTTATAGAAAATACTGTATAACCAATACTTTGTTCAAAGCCTTCAATTGTGCAGAGCTTTGTCTCACCTAACTTTGACTTATCAAAAATTTCCAGAGCTTGGTTGTGGGATTTTATATTCATAAATACGATATCAATATTTTTTTCATTAACGATCGCAAAGTAGCCTGCCTTTCCTGAGTAGGCCCCGATTTTAATTTTTTCTAAGGCTAGTTTTTCATTTTTAGTTTTTTTGGCTAAAATCTCTGCCTGCATTTTTTTAGCTTCTTCTTCACTAACTAGTTTGCAATTTAAACTAAAACTTGCCGCACCTGAGGTTGGTGCACATACTTGCTTAGCTTCAAGATGAGAAATGAATAGAAATAATAACCACATAAAAGCTCCTAGATAAAACCTATAAGAGATTTTACGACAGCTGTCATTATAAACCTATTTCGCCAATAAAAAGCGATACGAAATGAAGTGCAACAAGTAGCGCAAGGGTATAGTGGCTACTGGCAACAGCCTAAACACTAAGGACCGGGATAATTGATAGTCTCGCCCGTTTCACGAAGCTGTTTTAAATATATTTTAAACTCACGTCTTTCTTTCATAAATTGCTCTGCTCTTCTTTGTCTAGAAGGACCAAGAGGCATGCTTCTAATTTCTTTTATAACCTCTCTAACTTGAGCATTGTACGCTTTATTTATTTGCGTGATTGAATCTATAGGGCATTTAGTTGCAGCCGCCTGGCATTTTCTAGCTTCATCAACAATATTAGGAAAATTTTCGGTAAATGGTGACCATCTAGTCACGACTGGCTTTAATTCAGCTTTAGAAATATCAGTGATTCTGTCTGCCTCAGTCACTTCTCCTCGGGCTTTAGCATTGTCAAAAGCAGCATCAGCATCCTCACTAAGTTTACCTGATTTATGTGTGGGACAAAATAATTGCGCTCCCCCGCCAAGTCCGCCTAGAGCCCTACCATTGCCGCCAGCATAGCATTTTAGATCTTCAGGTAAATCCATCCGAAAACATCTATTATAACTATTTTGATACGGCAACCCAGATTGATCATTGATTTTACTTCCAGTTATGAATTCAGCAATTACATTTGCGCATCTAGAGAAATATTGACCAGGTGCTGTTCTGTTTGTGCAAGCGCAATACTCTCCCTTAACAGGTTTTTTTATTATTATTTGTTTACATGCATTTGCAGTTTCAAAAGCTCCAGGATAATAGGCATTAATTCCTCGACAGCTAAAATCCTTAGCTTCTACTCTGTCACCAAGCGCTTCTAAATCTTCTTCTGCTCGCACTTTAGCTAGTGGAATTCTATCGCGTACTGCATTAGCTTCTAATTTTTGTAAAATTTTTCGATCTTTAGCACTCACTTTATTGTCAGCTAAAAGCTTTGATAAACCTTCCTTGCAAGCTTTATCATTATTTGAACATAGAAAATATTTTTTATGATCTATTCCTAATTTATCTAACTTTTTATATAGAGGCACGGTAGATTTTATGGCCGCTGTTTCAGCACTAGCAAGCGCAGGAGACAATGTTGGCGGTAAGGATGATATCTCCCTTTGCACTAACTTTGATTCTTGATTGTAGTCTTGTATTTTTCTTGTTAAAGGTCCTGGGACTTTTTGGGTAATGGCGTGTATTAATGGTAGCGCTGCCAATACCAATGTTGATAATGTTTCGCAGTCATTAAGCTCTGTTAACGATTTTTGAGTTTCTGAAATAGTGCAAATATTTTTATTCTGTGCTTCTAGCTTTTGCATTGCTAGCGCACGCTCTTTTTTACATTTAATAGATTCTGATCCTGCGTACGCCAATCCATTAGAAATATCAATCGCCGCAGCAATTTGCCCTGTTCTTATAGCTAAACGACTTTTACTACCTACCTCAGCCGTAAGCTTTAAAGATCTTGAGGTCCTTAGCCCCGCGACCAATGCGGCTCGCGCACCTGCTACTATTGGCACACCAAACGTCAAGAGTGTCGTACCAGCATCAAAAGTTGACCAAGCCAAATCAGTGGAAGTTTTATTTTTGTCTTCGTTTCCGTAAAAAATGCAGTTTTGCATTTCTAGGTACTGCGTAGCGGTGTTACCTCTTCTATCTCCACCGTAAGAAAAATCACTTGCTGTAGGATCCGGTGTAGAACTTAACACATCATTAAAATCATCCGCTTCACAGGTATTTTTTGTGCCAGTAAGACAGGATGAGGTAGTGGTAAGGACTGACAACCTTGCAATATAGTCTTTCTTATCCACTTCAGCTTGTGCCTTAATAGCATCGCTGTAATATTTTATCTTGTGTTGCAGGCGCTGCTTATCGCTTGCAGAAGATGAGAGGAGTCTTTCTTCTTGTTCGCCCTTTGCTCTACCTGCTCTAAAGGCCTCTTTTTGAAGCCATGGGTATTGCTGCCTAAGGTTATCTGCAAGTGGTTTTAGTTTTTCAATTTCAGCTTTTATTTTTTCAATGTCATCAAAAGTTGTTTTACCGTCTGACCCACGCTTAAAAATTTTAACCCTGGACTCTAAATACCCAACATGTCGTATAATTGCATCTGCTTCCATCGTTCTTTCTGCTATTTCAGCTAATTGATTTGGTTGCGATGGACATTTACTAAGGTCAGTACAAAGTTTTTCTACCTCACTATACAAAGAGGGCGCACAAGATTTTTTATCATCACTTATAACTCCATCTAATGGAGCAAGTCCCAACAATAGATTTAACTCGGATATAGATGTTACCGCTGACTTAATACCATTATCGAATCTGATTGCATTATAATAAAATTTAGCCACTTGATATTTATCATTATCATCACTACCGCTACATC